>NZ_JBFUGK010000040.1:0-57424 GCF_056402935.1 Polaromonas sp. P3_B1 | reverse complement strand
AGCCAGGACGGGGCAATCGGGAGCGGGGACAGAAGATAAATACCAAAGAACAAACCAAGACAAACAAGGACACGCCATGGCGTGTCCTTGTTGTTTCCGGTATTCGGCTTCTTGTCTTTGGCTGTTGGCTGTTGGTAGTCGGGTCCCTTGTGTCTGCGCCGAGGAGCGCAGGTCCAGACGGATAAGGGCAAAAACGTGTTTGAGCCGAAGGCGAGTTGTTTTTGACCCCGTCTGGACCGAGCACCACAGGCTGCCCGTAGCGAAGCGAAGGGACGCAGACACCAGGGTCGCCTTTTCTTTTGCTTACTTTTCTTTTGGCGAAGCAAAAGAAAAGTGAGTTGCCGCCGGGCAACCCCCGGCCAGCTACCGATAGAAGAGTGAGCAGACGAAACAGAGGTAGAGAGGGGAAAGCGCGCAAGCCGGCGCAAGACCCGGCAATGACTACCGAGGCAAAAACAAAACCCAATAAATCAACAAAACATTCACCACCACACTAACCGCCAACAGCAGTTTCCAAAGCATCACCGGATCCCGCTCAATCAACGGCGTCCCCTGCGGCGCAGTCAGCGGCCGCGAAGCACCCCGCTCCAGCGCCAGCAACAGCTCTTCGGCGGTTTCAAAGCGGCGGCGCTTGTCGCGGGACACAGCCTTGAGCACCACGTGGTCCAGCCAGATCGGCACCTCGGGGTTGACGCGGCTGGGCGCGACCGGGTCGCGGTAGTAACGGCCGGCCTGGTAAGGCAGCACTTCGCCATAGGGCAGCCTGGCGGTGAGCAGCTGGTACAGGGTGACGCCCAGCGCGAACAGATCGCTTTGCGCGTCGGGTAATTCCTCGGGCCCATCGCTGCCTGCGGCGCTGAAGCCCCATTGTTCGGGATTGATGAAGCTGGGGGTGCCGGCGTGCAGCTTGCGCATGGCTTCGGGCTCGCGCCCGCTGAGGGCCACGCCCAGGTCCAGCAGGCGCAGCACGCCGTCTTCACCCTGGTGCAGGTTGGCGGGCTTGACGTCGCGGTGGATCACGCACTGGCGGTGCAGCCGGCCCAGCGCGCGGGCCGACTGGGTGGCCATGCCCAGCACCTGCTCCACGCTGATTTTTTGGCCGCGGTCCAGTTGCTGCTGCAGCGTCTCGCCGCTGTGCCAGTCGTACAGCAGGTAAAAAGCGCTGCGCTCCTGGCCGGCCGGCGGGCTTTCGTGAAGCTTGACGAGGTGCCCCGCCGCCGGGCCCGACTGCATGCGCAGGGCCAGCCAGGCTTCATGCGCCAGCATGGCGCGCTCCTCGCCATCGTGGGACCTCGCTGGGTTCAGCGCCTTGAGGGCGTAAAGCACGCGCGTGCCGGGGTCGCGTACCTGGTAGAGCACATGGATGTCGTTGTCGGCCACTTTCGCGGTCACCACCAGGCCGTCAATCACATCGCCGACTTTCAGTTTTGGCGGCACCGGCAAGGTTTGCGCGATACGGCCCACGTCCTGCAAGGTGGCATCCAGCAGGCCGCGTACGCGCACCACAACGGCCGTCACGTTGTCATTGCTGCCGGCGGCGAGGGCGGCGTCCACGAGCCCCTGGCTTGCCAGCTGGGCGCCGCCCTCCTCTTCCAGCCGCGCGAAATCGCGCAGCCGCTCGTCCCGCAGTACGCCATGCACGCCGTCGGTGACCAGCACGAACACATCGCCCACCTGCAGGTCACCCTGCATGTAGTCGACCACCACATGGTCTTCAGCGCCCACCGAGCGCAGCAACTGGTGCCTGAAATCAGGGTGGTTGACGGCGTGGTCGTGCGTGAGTTGCTGCAGCATGCCGCCGCGCAGCAGATAAGCCCGCGAATCGCCCACATGCGCCAGGGTGTAGGACTGCCCGCGCAGCACCAGCGCCGTGAGAGTGGTCAGCCCCATGGCGGGGTGGCGCCGGCGGTTAATGCCGGCCAGCCAGGCGTTCTGCGCGCCGATGATGCGGTCCAGCGCCACCGTGGTGTCCCAGGTTTCGGGTGTGCCGTAGTAGTCGCGGACCAGGCTGGTGACCGTGGTTTGCGCGGCTTCGCGGCCCATGCCGCCGGTGCTCACGCCGTCGGCCACGGCCACGATGGAGCCCATGCCCTCATGGCCCGGCTCGGGCAGCATGGCCGCGCAGAAGTCCTCGTTGGTGTTTTTACGGCCCGCCAGCGTGGCAAAGCCAATGTCCAGATCAAATGCCATGCACCAATGTAAGCAAGTTCAATGCCCGACATTGGTGCATTGCAACAATGCACTATCTCGAAGCTTCAGCCCACCAGCATCTGCATGCTTCGCTCGTACTGCACTGAGAGCTGCTCAAAGACGTCCAGCAAGTCCTCGCTGGCGGTGGCCAGGCCCTCAAGCCGCTTCGCATCCTTGCCCTTGGCAATCGCAGCCGCGCCGGCGCGCATCTGCGCCCAGCCCGCGGCCGCCTTCTCCAGGGATTCCCGGATTTCCTTGCTGGTCAGCGGGATATCGTTCAGGTACTGCAGCGCTTTTTCAAAAGCCGCCTGCGACTCGGCCATGCCCGCCTCACTGCGCTGCGAGGCCGTGCCGCCCAGAGCCTGCAGCAAGGCGTATTTCGCGAAACGCTGGCTCAGCATGCGCTGGCGGCCGGCCAGGTTGAGCACCTGCAGCGGCGGCATGGCGCCGGCGCTTTCAAGGATCGCGGTCATGCGCTCGGCTTCCTGCAGCAGCAGTTCGGCGAGTTCGTCAAGGTGCGCCATCTCGCCGGCGGCCCGGCTTTCCTCCAGGGCGGGCTTCAGGCGCGCCCAGGTCACGCTCACCTGCCCCAGCAAGTCGCCAAAAGTCGGCTTGGACAGGCTTTTACTGAGAGACGCGATATTGGCGTCTATGCGCTGCACCGATTCCGTGAGCAACTGCGCCACGCGCCCGGCCTGCACGCCCGCCAGCCGAAGCAGGGCCAGCTTGACCAGGCGCTGCGACAGCATGCGCAACTGGCCCGAACGGTTGACGTCCTCGGCGAAGCGGGCTGAATGGATGATGTGCTGCGACACCTGGCCCAGGCGCTGGTTGGTGTGCATGGAGGCGGTGCGCAGGATCTGGAAGGCGTCGTCGTCGGACATCTGGCGGGCGCGCATCAGGATCCCCTTGGCGCGGTCCACCACCTTGCGCTCTTCAAGCCGGCCGGCGATGTCCCGCATCTCACCGTGCAAGGCCTGCTCGCGCTTGAAGCGTGCCTGGGCCAGGTGGATCAGCGGCCGCAGGCGTAGCGGGCTGTAGCCGTTGACCACATAAGCGTGCACACCCACTTCGGTGGCGCGCGTGATTTTTTCCGCATCACTGTCGCTGGTGAACACCATGACCGGGCAAGGCGCGGTATCGCCCACCACCTGCAAGAGCTTGAACAAGGCCTCATCGGGCAGTGCATCGTGGCAAACCAGCACGTCGGGCGCCTGGCGCAGCACCTCCTGCACCAGTTTGCTGCGTTCATGGACCACGCCTAAGACCTGGATACCGGCCGCCTCAAGGTCGGAAACCAGCGGGTGAGCGCCGGCGGGGCCGTTCAGGTTTACCAGTGCGGAAGTCATACAAATCAATAGCTTGGGAGGGAAATAAGGCTGGGCAGGATGCAAGTCGCGCGCCATGCGCCGGCTGCGGATTCAGGTCGCAGCTTGCAGCCAATGATATGGCACAAGTTTTGCATCAGCTATCGCGGGCGTAACGACGCGCCCGACCTTAGCGAATGCACTGCGGGTCCTGCGCACAACGACGTGCGTAATGGTGTGCCTCATACCGGGTCTACAGCCCGGATCCCTGTTGACCGGGAGAGAGCATCATGAATTTCACCTTGTTTCCGCCAAGCCAGACCGGCTTGCACCCTCTGACAAGCCGCGTGGACGCGTGCATGCGCGACCTGCGCGGCACGGCCGTGGCATGACGTTTGCACCTGGACACATTGAATCCCCTGGAGTAGCCCCATGAAAAAATCAAAACTGGTAATGGTCGGAAACGGCATGGCCGGCGTGCGCACACTGGAAGAGCTGATCAAGGTCGCCCCCCACCTGTACGACATCACGGTCTTCGGCGCCGAGCCCCATCCCAACTACAACCGCATCCTGCTGTCGCCCGTGCTGGCCGGGGAGCAGACGCTGGACGAGATCGTGCTGAACTCCTGGGACTGGTACAAGGACAACCACATCACGCTGCATGCCGGCAAAAAGGTGGTGGAGGTCGACCGGGTCAAACGCATCGTGCGCGCCGAGGACGGCACCGAAGAGGAATATGACCGCCTGCTGATGTGCACCGGCTCCAACCCCTTCATCCTGCCGGTGCCGGGCAAGGACCTGCAGGGCGTGATCGCCTACCGCGACATCGCCGACACCAACGCGATGATCGAAGCCTCCGAGAAATACAAGAAAGCCGTCGTCATCGGCGGCGGCCTGCTGGGCCTGGAAGCGGCCAACGGCCTGATGCTGCGCGGCATGGAAGTCACCGTGGTGCACGTGATGCCCTGGCTGATGGAGCGCCAGCTCGACGACGTCGCGGGCAAGCTGCTGCAAAAATCGCTGGAAGACCGCGGCCTGAAGTTCCTGATCGGCGCGCAGACCCAGGAGCTCACCGGCAACGAAGAAGGCCGCGTGAAGTCCATCAAGTTCAAGGACGGCAGCGAAGTGGCCACCGACCTCGTAGTCATGGCGGTGGGCATACGCCCCAACACCCAGTTGGCCGAATCCATGCGCCTGCACTGCAACAAGGGCATCGTCGTCAACGACACCATGCAGACCGTGACCGACGCGCGTATCTACTCGGTGGGCGAGTGCGCGGCGCACCGCGGCATCGCTTACGGCCTGGTGGCGCCGCTGTTTGAGCAGGCCAAGGTCGCGGCCAACCACCTGGCGCAGTTCGGCATAGGCCGCTACTCGGGCTCGCTGACTTCCACCAAGCTCAAGGTCACGGGCATAGACCTGTTCAGCGCCGGTGAATTCATGGGTAGCGACGGGGCCGAGGAAATCGTGATGAGCGACCCTTTCGGCGGCGTCTACAAAAAGCTGGTGATCAAGGACGACAAGCTGGTCGGCGCCTGCCTTTACGGCGACACGGTGGACGGCAGCTACTACTTCAAGCTGCTGCGCGACGGCCGCAGCGTGGCCGACATCCGTGACAAGCTGATCTTCGGCGAATCCAACCTCGGTGACACAGGCCATGAAGGCCACAACAAGGCCGCCACCATGCCCGACGACGCCGAAGTCTGCGGCTGCAACGGCGTCAACAAGGGCACGATCTGCAAGGCCATCAAGGAAAAAGGCCTGTTCACGCTCGACGAGGTGAAGAAGCACACCAAGGCCAGCGCCTCCTGCGGCTCCTGCACCGGCCTGGTCGAGCAAATCCTGATGTTCACCGCCGGCGGCGACTACTCGGCCACGCCCAAGCTCAAGGCCATGTGCGGCTGCACCGACCACGGCCACCAGGCGGTGCGCGATGCGATACGCGCCAACAAGCTGCTGACGATCTCCGAGGTCTACAAGTTCATGGAATGGAAGACACCCAACGGCTGCGCGAGCTGCCGCCCGGCCGTCAACTACTACGTGACCAGCACCTGGCCAAAGGAAGCCAAGGACGACCCGCAAAGCCGCTTCATCAACGAACGCAGCCACGCCAACATCCAGAAGGACGGCACTTACAGCGTCATCCCGCGTATGTGGGGCGGTGAAACCACGGCCGACGAGCTGCGCCGCATCGCCGACGCGGTGGACAAATACAAGATCCCGACCGTCAAAGTCACCGGCGGCCAGCGCATCGATTTGCTGGGCGTCAAAAAAGAGGACCTGCAGAACGTCTGGAAAGACATCGGCATGCCCTCCGGCCACGCCTACGCCAAGGCCCTGCGCACGGTGAAGACCTGCGTGGGCAGCGAGTGGTGCCGCATGGGCACCCAGGACAGCACGCAGATGGGCAAGGACCTGGAACGCGCGATGTGGCGCATGTACGCACCGCACAAGGTGAAGTTCGCCGTCAGCGGCTGCCCGCGCAACTGCGCCGAAGCCGGCATCAAGGACGTCGGCATCATCGGCGTCGATTCGGGCTGGGAGATGTACATCGCCGGCAACGGCGGCATCAAGACCGAAGTGGCCCACTTCTTCACCAAGCTCAAGACCGCCGAGGAAGTGCTCGAATACACCGGCGCTTTCTGCGAGCTCTACCGCCAGGAAGGCTGGTACCTGGAGCGCACGGTGCACTACGTGAACCGTGTGGGCCTGGACTACGTCAAGAAAAAAATCCTGGAAGACCACGAAGGCCGCAAGGCGCTGTGGGAACGCCTGCAGTTCGCGCTCGACGGCGAGCCCGATCCCTGGTTCGACTTCAAGGAAGCCGCGGTCGACACCCGGCAGTTTGAAAAACTCACGCCCGCCTGAATTGAGAGACCACTATGTCTGAATGGAAAAAAATCTGCCTCGTCAAGGACATTCCGGTGCTGGGCTCGCGCCGCGTGGCGCGCGAGCGCGGCATCGACGTCGCCGTGTTCCGCAATGATGAAGACGGCGTGTTCGCGCTGCTGGACCGCTGCCCGCACAAGGGCGGCCCGCTGAGCCAGGGCATTGTGTTCGGCACCAGCGTGGCCTGCCCGCTGCACAACTGGACCATAGACCTGGAAGGCGGCTGCGCCAAGGCGCCCGACGAAGGTTGCACGCAGAAATTCAGCGTGCGCGTGGAGGACGGCGTGGTGCACCTCGATGCCACCGAGCTGGCGACGCTGGCACTGGACTTGCAACCCGTGGTGGCCGGCCCCGCGGCCAAAGAACTGACCAACGCCTGAACCTACCGACCCAATGACCCTTGTCGATGCAGCACTGAAAGAAACCCGTTCGACCTGCCCGTATTGCGGCGTCGGGTGTGGGGTGGTGATCGAATCGCAAGGCAACCAGATCACAGGCGTGCGCGGCGACCCCGATCACCCGGCCAACTTCGGCCGGCTCTGCACCAAGGGCTCGACGCTGGCGCTGACCGCCTCGGCGGCCGTCACGCGGCAGACGCGGCTGCTGCAACCGATGCGGCGCGAGCACCGCCATGAAGCGGCCAAACCGGTGTCCTGGGACAGCGCGCTGGGCTTTGCCAGCGAAAGTTTTGCGCAAATCATCCGCGACCATGGGCCCGATGCGGTGGGCTTCTATATTTCAGGCCAGTTGCTGACCGAGGACTATTACGTCTTCAACAAGCTTGCCAAGGGCCTGATAGGCACCAACAACGTCGACACCAATTCGCGCCTGTGCATGAGCAGCGCGGTAGCGGGCTACAAGCAGACGCTGGGCGCCGATGCGCCGCCCGCCTGCTATGACGACGTGAACCATGCGCAGTGCATCTTCATCGTCGGCAGCAACACAGCCTTCGCGCACCCCATCCTGTTCAGGCGCATCGAAGACGCCAAGGCCGCCAACCCGGCGCTCAAGATCATTTTTTGCGACCCGCGCCGCACCGACACGGCCGAGATCGCCGACCTCTACCTGGCGATACAGCCGGGCACCGATGTGTCGCTGTTCAACGGCATGCTGCACATCATGCTGTGGGAAGGCTGGACCAACGCCGCTTACATCGCCGCGCACACCACGGGTTTTGAGGCGCTCAAGGCCACGGTGCGCGACTACACGCCCGACCTGGTCGCCGAAACCTGCGGCATCAAAAAAGAAGACCTGCTGGCCGCGGCCAGGATGTTCGCGACATCAGCCGCGACGCTGAGCCTGTACTGCCAGGGCCTGAACCAGTCCAGCAGCGGCACCGCCAAGAACGCCGCCCTCATCAACCTGCACCTGGCCACCGGCCAGATCGGCAAGCCCGGCGCCGGGCCGTTTTCACTGACCGGCCAGCCCAACGCCATGGGCGGGCGCGAGGTCGGGGGCCTGGCCAACCTGCTGAGCGCGCACCGCGACCTCGCCAACGCCGAACATCGTGCGGAGATCGCCGCCTTGTGGGGCGTTCCCTCCGTGCCGGAGAAGCCCGGCAAAACCGCCGTCGAGATGTTCCAGGCCGCCGCCGACGGCGAAATCAAGGCCTTGTGGATTGCCTGCACCAACCCGGCCCAGTCCATGCCCGACCAAGCCACGGTGCGCCGCGCGCTGGAGCGCGCCGAACTGGTGATCGTGCAGGAAGCCTTTGCCACCACCTCGAGTTGCGATTACGCCGACCTGCTGCTGCCCGCCACCACCTGGGGCGAAAAAACCGGCACGGTGACCAACAGCGAGCGCCGCATCAGCCGCGTGCGCCCGGCCGTGGCCGCACCCGGGGAAACGCGCCATGACTGGGCGATCGTGGTGGACTTTGCGCAGCGGCTGGAGAAGCTGCTCCCCGCCCGCGCGGCAGCTGGTGCTAGCCTGTTCACCTACTCCCTGGCCGACGAAGCATCGGGCGCGGAAACCATCTGGAACGAACACCGCGAATCCACCCGCGGCCGCGACCTGGACATCACCGGCCTGAGCTACGAATTGCTGGAGGACGCGCCGCGGCAGTGGCCCTTCAAGCCAGGCGACAGCGCTGGCAAAGTCCGGCTGTATGAAGACGGCATCTTCCCCACCGCCGACGGCAAGGCGCGCTTTGCCAACACCGTCTACAAGCCGGTGGCCGAGCCGCGCGAATCGCGTTTTCCGTTTTCGCTGACCACCGGCCGCCTGCGCGACCAGTGGCACGGCATGAGTCGCACCGGCACCCTGGGCCGGCTGTTCGGCCATGTGGCCGAGCCGGCCGTGCAGATGAATGCCCAGGACATGGCGCGGCGGCTGCTCAAGGACGGCGACCTGGTGTATGTCACTTCCAAGCGTGGCTCCATCATCGTGCCGCTGCAGGCCTCGCCCGAGGTGGCTGTGAGCCAGGCTTTTATCGCCATGCACTGGGGCGAGGAATACCTGAGCGGACAGTCCACCAGCGGCGCTACGCTGGCCGGCGTCAATGCGATCACTACCTCCGCCTACTGCCCGACCTCCAAGCAGCCCGAACTCAAGCACGCCGCGGTCAAGATCCTCAAGGCCGACATGCCCTGGACGCTGCTGGCCATGGCCTGGCTGCCGGGCGACGAGGTGCTGGCCGCGCGCGAGCAGCTCAAGCCGCTGATGGCGGCCCTGCCCTTCACAAGCTGCGTGCCTTTTTCCAATAACACCGCGCTCACCGACCAGGGCCGCGAGCGCTCCGGCCTGCTGTTTCGCGCAGCCAGCCATGAAGCGCCGCCCGACGAATTGCTGGCAAAGCTCGAGGCCACATTGGGCCTGGGCGGCGCCGAGGTGCTGCGCTACGCCGATCGCAAAAAAGGCCAGCGGCGCACCATGCGGCTGGTACGCAAGGGCGACGCGGCCGAACTCGCCGGCTTTGTGCTGGCCGGTGACACCAGCGCCCAGGCCTGGATCAAAACGCTGCTGCAGGACGAGCTGCCGGCGCAGGCCTACGGCCGGCTGCTGCTGCTGCCAGGCGCCAAGCCGCCGGTGGCGGTGCAGTCGCGCGGCAAGCTGGTCTGCACCTGCCTGAACGTCAGCGACACGGCCATCGACGAACACCTGGCGCTCGTGGCCGGTGGCGGCGGTGCTGCCGGCCACCTGCACACCGACGAGGAGCGGCTGGCCTCGCTGCAGGCCACGCTCAAGTGCGGCACCAACTGCGGTTCCTGCGTGCCCGAACTCAAGCGCCGTGTGCGCTCGGCGCGCAGCGAAGCGCAGGCCAGCGCGCCGCGCGCCGTGATCCCGATCCGCCAGGTGGCCTAGGCCCAGGCTTAAGCTCATAAGAAGAAGTTATCTGCGTTCGCGGACAATCACCTCTATGGGTATTAGCCAATACATCAAGGAAATCGGCCGCGGCAAGGACGGCGCGCGTGCACTGACACGCGAGCAGGCCACCGACCTGCTGGGCCAGGTGCTGGACGGCACGGTGACGGATCTAGAGATCGGCGGCTTTTGCCTGGCCATGCGCATCAAGGGCGAAACCCCCGAAGAAATGGCGGGCTTCCTTGATGCGCTGCACCAGCGTCTGGCGCATTTCCCCGCCACCAAAACCCCCACCGTGGTGCTGCCCAGCTACAACGGCGCGCGCAAGCTGCCGGTGCTCACGCCCCTGCTGGCCCTGCTGCTGGCGCGCGAAGGCGTGCCGGTCCTGGTGCACGGCACACCCACCGAATCAAGCCGGGTGTTTGCTTCGGAAGTGCTGCAGGCGCTTGGCATCCATGCCTTGCAGGCTGTCCGCCCCATCGTCGAAGGCGAGACCGTGTTCGCGCCCACCGAGCTGTTGCTTCCGTCGCTCAAGCGCCTGCTCGACGTGCGCCGCGCCGTCGGCCTGCGCAACCCGGCGCACAGCCTGGTCAAGATCATGAGCCCCTGCCTGGGCAAAAGCCTGGTGGTGAGCAGTTACACGCATCCTGAATACGCCATCTCCATGGCGCAGACCTTCGAGCTGACCGGGGCCAACGCGATGCTGCTACGCGGCACCGAGGGCGAAGGCGTGGCCGACGCGCGCCGCATGCCGCAAATGGAAGCTTTCATTGGCGGAAAGCGCTCGCTGCTGCAGGAAACCCAGGCCGGCACGCTGGCTTCCCTGCCCGATCTTCCCAAGACGGTGGACGCCGCCGCCACCGCGGCCTATATTCAGTCAGTGCTGGCCGGCGACAAACCCGTGCCGGCTTCGATTGCGCGGCAGGTGGAACATATCTTGCAGTTGTTGCCCCATATCCAATGACCACCATGAACCACGGAAAAGTAACCCTCGTAGGCGCCGGCCCCGGCGATCCGGAACTGCTGACCCTCAAGGCCCTGAAAGCCATACAGCGCGCGACCGTGCTGCTGGTGGACGACCTCGTGAGCGACGAGATCGTGGCCTTCGCGCGGCCCGAGGCGCGCATCGTCTACGTGGGCAAACGCGGCGGCTGCAAGTCCACGCCCCAGGCCTTTATTGAAAAGCTCATGCTGATGGCCGCTCGCGAGGGCGAGGACGTGGTGCGACTCAAGGGCGGCGACCCCTTCATCTTCGGACGCGGCGGCGAAGAGGTCGAGCACCTGCGCGATGCCGGCATCACAGTGGAAGTCGTCAACGGCATTACCGCGGGCCTGGCCGCCGTCACCTCGCTGGGCGTGCCGCTCACGCACCGCGAGCATGCGCACGGCGTGGTCTTCGTCACCGGCCATGCCAAACCCGGCGACAGCGGCACCGACTGGAAAGCCCTGTCCGCGACCGCGCACAGCGCACGCCTCACGCTGGTGATTTACATGGGCGTCAGCGGTGCGGAGCGCATCCAGGACGAGCTGCTGTCGGGCCTGCCGGCCGCCACACCGGTCGCCGTGATCCAGAACGCCTCGCTGGCCACGCAGCGCCACATCACCACCACGCTGGGCGGCCTGGCGGCATCGGTTCGCGAGGCCGGCATGGCCAGCCCCTCGGTCATCGTCGTGGGTGATGTGATCAGCGGCGTGGCCCTCGCGACGGCACATCCCGACGCGGCCCGCGCGGCCTGAGCGCAAGCAGGCGTCATACCTCCGTCATACGGCCCGCCTAAGCTCCCGGTCTTTCGACTGGAGCAAAGATGTCTCACCGTTTTCTGGCCGGCGCGCTGCTGGCGCTTGGCATGGCCTGCGCGCAGGCGCAGGGTTTTTCATTCGGCCTGTGGGGCGACATGCCCTACCAAAAAGCCGGAGACGACCCAAAAATCCCCGCGCTCCTCAAAAGCATCAACCAGTCGGACATCGCCTTCTCGATCTACGACGGCGACATCAAGGACGGCAGTTCCAAATGCACCGAGGACATCTATGCCTCGGCGCTGGCCATGTTCGGCGAGCTGAAAAAACCCGTGGTCTACGTGCCCGGCGACAACGAATGGACGGACTGCCACCGCCTCAACAACGGCGGTTATGACGCCCTGGAGCGCCTGGCCTACCTGCGCAAAACCATGTTCCCCACTACCCGCAGCCTGGGCCAGCGCACCATGGCGCTGACGCACCAGGCCCCGCTGGGCGAAAAATTCGTCGAGAACACGCGTTTTACGCACCAAGGCATCGTGTTCGCGACGCTGAACGTGCCGGGCAGCAACAACAACAAAATCCTTGACGAAAAAGACTGCACGCAAAAAAGCGCGCGCACCGCGGCCCAATGTGAGGCCTCCAACGCCGAATACCTGGAGCGCGATGCGGCCAATGTGCGCTGGATGCAGGAGGCCTTCGCGGACGCCAAGGCTCGCAAGGCGCGCGGCGTCGTGCTGGTGATCCAGGCCGACCCGGGTTTTGACCTGCCGGAAACCGAGGGCATTGACGAAAGCCAGGCGCCGGGCGTCAGCGGCTACCGCAACTTCATCGGCCATGTCATCACCGAAACCGAGCAGTTCGCCGGCCAGGTGCTGCTGGTGCACGGCGACACGCATTTCTTCAAGGTCGACAAGCCGCTTTACAGCCCCACCAGGCTGCTGCCCAACCTCACCCGCCTGCAGACTTTCGGCAGCCCGCTGATCCATTGGGTACGCGTCACCGTGGAGCCGAAAAATCCCAATGTATTCGCAGTTCAGCCGGTCATCGTGAAACAGTGACGGAATCGTGGGCTGGCCGGCACAGGCCAGCCCCGGAATCCGGCGTGCGCGGCTACACTCCCAAAGTCAAAAACAACAGCAGAGGGAAAGACGCGATGCTCGACAAACTCAACGAACTGACGGAAAGCCACGGCGAACTGCGACGGGGCAGCGGCATCATGAGCGGCGTGATCGCGCTCAGTCTGGGCGTGCTGTGCTTCCTGGGGGTGCTGGCCTTTCATTTCCCCGAATACCTGACCACGCCGGAGCTGCGCAAGAGCTACAACGTCGACGTGATCCGCATCGTGATGTTCACCTCGCTGGTGATTGCCGGCGGCATCTCCCTGGTCAACATCATCTTCAACCGCTCGCGCTGGCTGGCCGGCGCCGCGTTTTTGCTGGTGGTGTCCACCGCGCTGCTGGGCGGCCACAAGGTGCCGGTGAATGATTTCGCCGACAACACGCCCTACATCGGCCTGGACTGGTTCATCCTGGACCTGCTGGGCTCCTCTCTGATCTTCATCTTCATTGAAAAGCTGTTCGCGCTGCGCAAAGACCAGCCGGTGTTTCGCGCCGAATGGCAGACCGACCTGCACCACTTCATCGTCAACCACATGATCGTGGGCTTCGTGCTGCTGGCCACCAACCTGCTGGTGCACAAGTTCTTCGGCTGGGCCGCCAACGACGGCATTCGCGGCTGGGTGCAGGGCCTGCCTTTCTGGGCCGGCGTGCTGCTCATCGTGCTGGTGGCCGACCTGGTGCAGTACTGGACGCACCGCGCCTACCATGAGGTGCCCGTGCTGTGGCGCCTGCACGCGGTGCACCACAGCGCCAAGAGCATGGACTGGCTGGCCGGCTCGCGCCAGCACATCCTGGAGCTGCTGCTCACCCGCACGCTGATCCTGGCGCCCATCTACGTGCTGGGATTTTCCAAGGAAGTGATTGACGCCTACATCGTGATCGTCGGCTTCCAGGCGGTGTTCAACCATGCCAACGTGAGCGTGCGCCTGGGCCCGCTGCGCTATGTCATCGTCACGCCCAACTTCCATCACTGGCACCACAGCCAGGACCAGGAAGCGCTGGACCGCAACTATTCGGCGCACTATGCCTTCATCGACTACATCTTCGGCACCGCCGTCAAAAGCACCAAGCTCTGGCCCGAACGCTATGGGGTGCTGGGCGACTACGTGCCCAATGGTTTCTTCAAGCAGCTCAAGTTCCCGTTCACCTGGAAACAGTGAGCGCGATGCAATGGCATTGATCAGGGACCGGTTTGACCCATCACTTTGACGCCGTAGTGATTGGCGCGGGCGCCGCCGGGCTGTTCTGCGCGGCCCAGGCGGGCCAGCGCGGCCTCAAGGTGCTGCTGCTGGACCACAGCGAAAAAGTCGCCGAAAAAATCCGCATCTCGGGCGGCGGCCGCTGCAACTTCACGAATCGCGACACCACGCCCGCGCAGTTCCTGAGCGAGAACCCGCATTTTTGCCGCTCGGCGCTGTCGCGCTACACGCCGCAGGACTTCATCGCCCTGCTGCAGCGCCACAACATCCCTTTCCACGAAAAGCACAAGGGCCAGCTGTTCTGCGACCGCTCGGCCGAAGACGTGATCAACATGCTGCTGGCCGAATGCCAGGCCGGCCAGGTGACACGCTGGCAGCCCTGCGGCATCCAGAGCCTGAAAGGCCCCCAGGAAGCGGGTGAAAACTACGAGCTTCAGAGCGACCGGGGCCTCATCACGGCGCCGCAGGTGGTGATCGCCACCGGCGGCCTGTCGATTCCCAAGATTGGCGCCACCGATTTCGGCTACCGCATCGCCAGACAATTCGGCCTGCGCCTGGTGGAGCCACGCGCCGCGCTGGTGCCGCTGACGTTTGATGGTGAAGCCTGGGCGCCCTATGCCCAGCTGTCCGGCCTGGCGCTGCCGGTGCTGATAGAAACCAGCCCAGCGGATGCCACGCCCAAGCAACGCAAAAAAGCCGTGGTGTTTTCAGAAGACCTGCTGTTCACCCACCGGGGCCTGAGCGGCCCGGCCGTGCTGCAGATCTCCAGCTTCTGGCGCGAAGGACAGCCGATACGCATCAACCTCGCCCCTGGCGTGGACCTGCCTAACCTGCTACTGCGCGCCAAGGCCACGTCCAGAAAACTGATCGCTAACGAACTAGCGACCCTGGTGCCCAGCCGCCTGGCCGACGCCTGGGTCAGCCAAGACCCTGCTCTGCAGCGCCCCATCAGCGAAGCCACCGACAAGGCCCTGCTGGCCCTGGCCCAGCGCCTGGCCGGCTGGGAACTCACACCCAACGGCTCCGAAGGCTACAAAAAAGCCGAAGTCACCGTGGGCGGCGTAGACACCCGCGACCTGTCCTCCCAGACCCTGGAATCCAGGCAGCCGGGCCTCTATTTCATAGGCGAAGTCGTCGACGTCACCGGCTGGCTGGGCGGTTACAACTTCCAATGGGCGTGGGCTTCGGCGCATGCCTGTGCCGAGGCGCTCAGTGCAGCGCACCAGCCCGCTCGCCAGGAAGCGCACTAGCCCGGCTGGGCCAGCTTCCACTCGCGCGGTGTCTGGCCGCATTGCGCCTTGAAGGCGCGCGAAAGCGCCGCTTCGCTGCCGTAGCCGACGTCTGCGGCGATGAGCTTGAGCGGCTGTCCCCGCCGCAATGCCTGCTGCGCCAGGCCCACCCGCCAGCGTTGCAAATACACCCCCGGCGTACAGCCGACCGCGTCGCGAAACTGATTGGCAAATACGCTGCGAGACATGCCCGCGCGATCAGCCAGGGCCTCCAGGCTCCATTCCTGCGCGGGGTGCTGGTGCATCGCGACAATGGCGTTGCGAAGGCGCGGATGCGAAAGCCCCGCCAGCATGCCGGAGCGCGTTTCGCCGTTTTCCATGAGGTGGCGCAACACCTGGATCAGCACCACGTCAAACAGCCGGTCCAGCAGCGCCTGCCGCCCGCAGCGCTGCTCGAATGCCTCTTCGAACAGCAGTTGCAGCACGCCGGCGGCGCCTTCGACCTGCGCCAGCGGCAGATGCACAAAGGCCGGTAAAGCGGCCGCGATCGGATTGGCCGCCCCGCCCTCAAAGCGCAAGTGTGCGCAGACGAAATCAGCGCCATGGGCCGCATCGGTGATAAACCGGTGCGCCAACGGCCTGGGGTAAAGCAACAGGCAGGGGCCGCTGACGCGCACGACTTCGGCGCCGCCATGGCTGACGCCAACTTCCCCGCTGCGCACCAGGTGCAGTTGCCCAGCGCCCTCCTCCTCGCCGAGTTCGTTCACGCCGCAGAGCGCGCCCGAATGAAAAACGTTCGCGCTCACCGAGAAATGCCTCAACAAAGTCTCAAGTCGATCAACCAATGAAATTCTCCATTTGATACTTACGATCAATTTTTTAAGATTATTAAATACTTATCGTATTTTTCAAAGCGTAAAGTTCGTACTGTCGATTCCGACTTGACTTCAACCACCGCAAAGGACAGACATGAACGCTCTTACCCGCATCGCCGCCGCAGCAGCATTGGCCACCGCCGCCCTCACCGCCAGCCCGGCCATGGCCGCTGGCGAACCGCAGCAGCCCGCTTCCGCGGCGCGCAGCGCCAGCTACATCACCACCTCCGACGGCGTGCAGATTTATTACAAGGACTGGGGCCCGAAGAATGGCCCCGTGGTGAGCTTCAGCCACGGCTGGCCGCTCAACTCGGACAGCTGGGAATCGCAGATGATTTTCCTGGCCTCCAAGGGCTTTCGCGTGATCGCCCATGACCGGCGCGGCCACGGCCGTTCCAGCCAGCCCTGGGACGGCAACGACATGGACCACTACGCGGCCGACCTGGCGGCGGTGATCGACTCGCTGGGCGTCAAGGACGTGACCCTGGTTGGCTTCTCGACCGGCGGCGGTGAAGTTGCCCGCTATATCGGGCGCTACGGCACGGCAAAGGTCAAAAAAGCAGTGCTGGTCAGCGCCGTCCCGCCCCTCATGCTGAAAACCGCGGCCAACCCGGGCGGCCTGCCGATCGAGGTGTTCGACGGCATCCGCCAGGGTGAACTGGCCAACCGTTCGCAGCTCTACCTCGACATCGCCTCGGGCCCCTTCTTCGGCTTTAACCGTCCCGGCGCCAAGGTCTCACAAGGCCTGATCCAGTCTTTCTGGGTGCAGGGCATGCAGGCCGGCCACAAGAACACCTATGACTCCATCGCCGCGTTCTCCGCGACCGACTTCACTGAGGACCTCAAGCGCTTTAACGTGCCGACCCTGGTGATCCACGGCGACGACGACCAGATCGTGCCCATAGACGCCTCCGGCCGCGCCGCCGCGAAACTCGTGAAAAACGCCAAACTGATCGTCTATCCCGGCGCGCCGCACGGCCTGACCGATACCCACAAAGACCGGCTCAACCAGGATTTGCTGAATTTCATCAGTAAATAGGCCCACCCCCGTCCAGGCTCACTGCGTGTAGCCTGCTCCCCCAAGAATTGGTACACCCCTGTCCAAGCTCACTGCGTGTAGCTTGTTCCCCCCTCAAGGGGGCGGCGCCTGCGGTCTGGCAAAGCCAGTCCCGCGGCCCCCGCTGGTTGTTGTGCCCCTCTTTTCAGGCCAGCATGAGCCGCGGAACCGGCTTTGCCGGGCCGGAGGGCGGGCGGCCCCCTCGGGGGGCAGGGAGCTACAAGCAGTGAGCGACCGTGGGGGCCACGTCCAGTGCTATAATCTCAGGCTTTGCTAGCAAACCCGCGCCTGGCCTGATCCTGATCAGATCAATTAGGGCGCACCTTTTGGATCAACTGAACAATGACCACCATCCGTGTAAAAGACAATGAGCCCTTCGACGTGGCTCTGCGCCGTTTCAAGCGCACCATTGAAAAACTCGGCCTGCTGACCGACCTGCGCGCCCGCGAGTTTTACGAAAAGCCAACGGCAGAGCGCAAGCGCAAGAAGGCAGCCGCCGTCAAGCGCAACTACAAGCGCATCCGCTCGATGCAGCTGCCCAAGAAGCTGTACTAATCCCTTAGTACCGCCTCACGGCAACAAAAAGCCCGCACGAGGACGCTCTGCGGGCTTTTGTGCTTTTGGCGCCCGCCCCGCGCCATCTTCCTCTATCCCGCCCTATTCCCGCCCTTCAGGAGCCTCGAATGTCAGCCCTCAAAGAAAAAATCACCGAAGACATGAAGATCGCCATGCGCGCCAAGGACAGCGAGCGCCTGGGCACCATACGCCTGCTGCTGGCGGCCCTCAAGCAAAAAGAGGTCGATGAGCGCGTGGTACTCGATGACGCGGCCGTGGTCGCCATCGTCGACAAGCTGATCAAGCAGCGCAAGGATTCGCTGGAAGCCTTCCAGAAGGCCGAACGCAAGGACCTGGCCGACAAGGAAGCCGCCGAACTGACCGTGCTGCAGGCCTACCTGCCCGCACGCCTGAGCGCCGATGAAGTCACCGCCGCCATCAAAGCCATCGTGGCCGAGCTGGGCGCCAGCGGCCCCGGCGACATGGGCAAGGTCATGGGTGCGGCCAAGGCCAAGCTGGCGGGCAAGGCCGACATGGGCCAGGTCTCGGCCGCCGTCAAGGCCGCGCTGGCCGGTTAAGTCCTGTTTGCGCCTCAGTGGCGCAGCAGGATCAATACGCAACCCGCGACGGTCAGCAGCGCGCCGCACCAGCCGCCCAGGGCCGGCCGGCGGCGGTACACCCACCACAGCAGCGGTAGCAGCAGCACCGGCGTCACGGACGACAGCATGCCCACCATGCCGGCGCTGCCCTTGTGCAGCGCCTTCAGGATCAGCGTCATGCCCAAAGTCATGCCCAGCGCGGCGCTGGCGAAGGTGTAGCCCAGGTCCACCCAGCGCGGCGACTGCGTGGCCTGCACCACGCGCCAACCCGAAAACAGCAAAACGGCGTGAGCGGCCAGGCCGCTGCTCATGCGCACCGCCGAGGCCGCCACCGGGTCCATGCCGGTCTGCATCAGCGGCTTGAGCATGAGGGTGGCCACCGACTGGCCCAGCGCAGCCACCAAACCTAACGCAATGCCGACGGCCAGCCGCCCTTTGGTCGACTCCCAGTGGTGCAGCTCGGTCTCGCGCCGGCCGAAGGCAATCGCCGTCATCACGCCCGCCACCAGCAAGGCGCTGCCCAGCAGGCCCCATCCCGAGAGTGTTTCACCCAGGAACAGCCAGGCCAGTACGGCAGAAAACAGCGCATGGGTGGCAAACAGAATGCCGGAGCGCCTAGGCCCCAGGCGCCCCATGCAGGCGAACAGCGCGGTGTCGCCGACAAAAATGCCGATCACGCCCGACAGGGCCAGCACGCCCGTGCCGTCCCATTGCAGGCCGCGCCAGCTGCCGGTGGCAAAGGCCAGGGCCCACAACATCGCACAGGCAAACGCCAGGCGCCAGCGGCTGAAGGCAAAAGCGCCCATGCGGGCCACGGCGGAGGCCGACAGCAGGCTGGAGCAGGCCCAGGTGGCCGCTGCGGCCAGCGCCAGGGTCTCGGCGGGCAGGATCATCGGGAAGGCTAGCTGCCCGCCACCTTCATGCGGTTGACCAGGATGGAGCCCACGGTTTTGGCGCCGTAGTTGTAGGCATCAGCCCCCACGGCATCAATGCCCATCAACATGTCTTTCAGGTTGCCGGCAATCGTGATTTCCTCGACCGGGAAGGCGATGCGGCCGTTTTCGACCCAGAAGCCCGAGGCGCCGCGCGAATAATCGCCGGTCACGTAGTTCACGCCCTGGCCCATCAGTTCGGTCACAAAGAGGCCGCGGCCCAGTTTGCGCAGCATGGCGTCCAAGTCGTCCCCGGGGCGCGTGTTGCGGCTGGACAAGGTGAGGTTGTGCGAGCCGCCGGCATTGCCGGTGGTGCGCATGCCTAGCTTGCGGGCCGAATAGGTGCTCAAAAAATAGCCCTCAACGCGGCCGCCGGCCACCACCTTGCGCGCCTGGGTCTTCACGCCTTCTTCGTCAAAAGGCGCACTGCCCTTGCCTTTGCGCTGGTGCGGGTCTTCGTCGATGTCGATGTGCCTGGGAAAAGCCGCCTTGCCCAGGCTGTCGGCCAGGAAGGTGCTTTTGCGGTACAGCGCGCCGCCGCTCACGGCTTGCACAAAACCACCCAGCAGGCCCGCGGCCAGCGGCGACTCGAACAGCACCGGGCACTGCGTGGTCGGTATCTTGCGGCTTTTCAGGCGCGCCAGCGCGCGCTCGGCGGCGTAGCGTCCCACGGCCTCGGGGCTGGCCAGTTCACGCGCGTCGCGCATAGAGCTGTACCAGGCATCACGCTGCATCTGGTCGCCCTTGCCGGCAATCGGCGCCACCGAGATGCTATGGCGCGAACTGGCATAGCCGCCGCGAAAGCCCTTGGTGTGGGCGCTGAAAAAATGGCTTTGCTGGGCCGACACGCCCGCGCCTTCGCTGTTGGTGATGAGGCGGCTGGTGCCCAGCGCGGCGGCCTCGCACTTCAGGGCCAGCTGCGCGGCCTGTTCGGAGTCTATGGACCAGGGGTGGAAGAGATCCAGCTCCGGGTGCACGCGCGCGATGTCCTGCTCGTCGGGCAGGCCCGAGGTTTCGTCTTCGGCCGTGAAACGCGCGATGTCGTAGGCCGCTTTCACGGTCTGCTCTATGGCCGCCTTGGAGAAATCGCTGGTCGCGGCATTGCCGCGTTTTTTGCCGATGTAGACGGTGATGCCCAGGGACTTGTCGCGGTTGCGTTCCACGTTTTCCAGCTCGCCCTTGCGCACGCTGACCGACAGGCCGCAGCCTTCGGAAGCTTCGGCCGCGGCATCCGTGGCGCCCAGTTTTCTGGCGTGGCCGAGGGCGGTGTCAACGAGGTCTTCGAAAAAATCGCGGTGGTAGCTGAAGCCGCTTTGGGGCTGGTGGGAAGCACGGGAAGCGCCGCGGTTTGCGCCGCTGGCGCGAGAGGAAGCTTTTTGGGTCATATGGGTAGCTATGATACTGACTGCCATGAACAACAAGACTCCCAAGGCCATCAAGGGCTACTGGTCCAACGGCCGCTTCGTCAAACCCGAGGAAATCGCACTCGAGGAAGCCGGCCCGCCCAGCAAAACCCAGCTCAAGGCCGAGGCCGACGAAAAACAGGCGCTCGGTGAAGCGCTGCTGACCCTGCGCGCCGACCTGATGGCGCGACTGGACCTGCCCGACAAGCTGCGCGACGCCATCGCCGACGCGAAGAAGATCACCAACTTCGAAGGCAGGCGCCGCCAGATGCAGTTCATCGGCAAGCTGATGCGCCCGCTGGACCCGGAACCCATCCGCGAGGCCATCAACGAGCAGCTCAACGGCTCGGCCGACCTGACGCTGGCCCTGCACCAGGCCGAGCAGTGGCGCGACAAGCTGATCGGCGACGACGCCGCGCTGGGCGACTGGCTGCAGGAATACCCCGGCACCGATTCGCAACAGCTGCGTGCGCTGGTGCGCCAGGCCCGCAAGGACGCCAAGCCGGAAAAGCCCGGCGAAGCGCCGCGCCACGGCAAGGCCTACCGCGAAATTTTCCAGCTGGTGCGGCAAGCCATGGCCGAGGGCCCGGGTGCGGCTGATGAGGCCGATGAGGAATCCCAATCGTGAGCGAGGTTTTTGAGGCCGTCAAAATCGGCATCGTCTCGGTCAGCGACCGGGCCTCCACCGGTGTCTATGTCGACAAAGGCTTGCCGGCGCTCAAGGAATGGCTCACGCGCGCCCTGCGCAACCCCATCACCTTTGAAGAGCGACTGATTCCCGACGAGCAGGCGGGCATCAGCGCCGCGCTGATCGCTTTGGTGGATGCCGGCTGCTCGCTGGTGCTGACCACCGGCGGCACCGGCCCCGCGCCGCGCGACGTGACGCCCGAAGCCACGCTCGCCGTGGCCCACAAGGAAATGCCCGGTTTCGGCGAACAGATGCGGCAGATCAGCCTGAAATTCGTACCCACGGCCATCCTGTCGCGCCAGTGCGCGGTGATACGCGACAAAAGCCTGATCCTCAACCTGCCCGGCCAGCCCAAATCGATCGCCGAAACGCTGGAAGGGTTGAAAAACCCCGACGGCTCGCAGGCCGTGGCGGGCATCTTCGCCGCCGTGCCCTATTGCATAGACCTGATAGGCGGCCCCTACCTCGAAACCGACCCGGCCGTGTGCCAGGCCTTCAGGCCCAAAAGCGCCCAGCGCCCGCCGCGCTGAGCCTTTGCCATGTGCTGGTTGGGCAGACCGGGTTTCTCACGTAGTATTCGGGCTTTACAACACGAGGAGCTGAGATGGACGAGTTGATCGAAACGCCTAGCAAAGAATCGAAAAACACCGCTGTGCTGATCTGGATAGGCACCCTGTTTCTGGGCTTCATCCCGGGCCTGATCGTTTACCTGGTGAAAAAGGATGACGCCTACATCCTGGACCAGTCCAAGGAAGCGCTGAACTGGTCCATCACCGCGGCCATCGGTTATGTGGCGGCGATGATTCTGACCTTTGTGCTGATCGGCTTCCTGGTGTTCGTGGCGCTGGGCATTTGCCACCTGGTGTTCTGCGTACTGGGCGCAATCGGCGCATCCAGCGGCAAGGCCTTCCGCGTGCCCTTCGCGCTTCGCCTGATCAACTGAAGCAGCAGGCAACCCACAAAAAAGGAAGGGCTCGCCCTTCCTTTTTTATTGCCTGCCGCCCGCCGCCTGCCATCCTGCCGTACGACTTACTTGCCCACCAGCTGGTTGAGCTTGTCGGCTTCGAAGGTTTCCGTCAGCGCCGCATCCTTGGGCACGCAGTCCTTGCTCATGGCCGTCTGCGGGCCTGAGAGCTTTTCAATCGCCTGCCAGAGCAGCGCAATCTGGTGCTCCTGCGATGAGGCGTTATCGATCAGCCCCTTCATGGCCTGCCCGAGCGGGTCGTCGTCCAGCGTGATGCCGTAGGCGGAGAACTTGGGCGATGTGGTGACGTCGGCGCTCTCCCCCACCTTGGACGGGATGATGCGCGCCGGAATGCCGACCGCGGTGGCCCCGGCCGGGACCGGCTTGATGACGACCGCATTGCTGCCAATCTTGGCCCCATCGCCCACCAGAAAGCCGCCCAGCACCTTGGCGCCGGCGCTCACCACCACATCACGGCCCAGGGTGGGATGGCGCTTTTCGCCCTTGTAGAGCGAGGTGCCGCCCAGCGTCACGCCCTGGTAAATCGTGCAGCCGTCGCCGATCTCGGCGGTTTCGCCGACGACAACGCCCATGGCATGGTCGAAAAACACCCGCTCGCCGATTTTGGCGCCGGGGTGGATCTCAATGCCCGTCATCCAGCGCGAAACATGCGAGATAAACCGGCCCAGCCACTTGAGGCCGTGGTTCCAGCACCAGTGGGCCCGACGGTGCAAAACCAGGGCGTGCAGGCCCGGGTAGCAGGTCAGCGCTTCCCAGGCCGTACGGGCGGCGGGATCGCGGTCGAGGATGCACTGGATGTCGGAGCGGAGTCGGGAAAACATGGGGGGAAGTTTAGTGGCCGTCCGCCGACCCTGCTGGCGTGCTGTCTTTAGGCGGCATTTGGGCGGCTGTGTGCAGCATGGCCTTGGCCACGCCACGCAGGATGTGGATTTCCTCGGGGCTCAGCTGGGCGCGATTGAACAGCTGGTTGAGCCGCGGCATCAGTTTTTTAGGCGAAGCCGGGTCCAGAAAGCCTATGCCGGTGAGCGCTTCTTCCCAGTGCTTGAGCATGCCGGCCACCGCCGCCGCGTCGGCCTGCGCGGGTTCGGCCGTCGCCGGCTGCACGCTGAAGCCGCCCAGCGCCTGGCGCCAGTCATAGGCGATCAGCTGCACCGCCGCGCCCAGGTTGAGCGAGCCGAACTTCGGGTCGGTCGGGATGCTGAGCGCCACATGGCAGCGGTAAACGTCCTCGTTTTGCATGCCAAAGCGTTCGGAGCCGAACAAAAAAGCCACCGATTCGGGCCTGGCGACTCCTTCCACGGCTGCTGGCCCCTGACCCAGCAAGGCGGAAAAATGCTCGCGCGGCGCCCGCGTAGGCGGGCCGAAGTCGCGCGGCGTCATGGCCGTGGCGCACAGGTGGGCCATGCCGTCCAGGGCCTCGTCCAGCGTGGCGACGATACGGGCGTTCTTGAGCACGTCCAGCGCGCCGCTGGCCCGCTGTATGGTTTCCTCGCGGTTCAGCACATTGGCCCAGCGCGGCGCGACCAGCACCAGGTCGTCAAAACCCATGGTTTTCATGGCGCGGGCGGTGGCGCCGACATTGCCCGCATGGCTGGTGTTGATCAGGATGAATCGCGTATGCATGGGAAAGGATTGTCCTATGCGGATGGTTTCAGGACCTGGATCAGGGCCCTGATCTTGGGCGACATCGCGCCTTTGCGCCAGATCAGCTCGGTTTGCGCCCGGTCGCTTCCGGGCGGCAGCGCATGCACGCTCAGGCGCGCGCGCTCGGGAAACGTCGCCAGCACGCTGAGCGGCACCAGCGAAATACCCATGCCCACCACCACGCAGCCCAGCATCGCGTGATAAGACGTGATTTCTATGGTCTGCACCGGCATGCTGTTTTTGCCGGCGTACCATTGCTCGAGCCGGGCCCGGTGCGGGCAGCCCTGTTCAAAGGCGACTATGCTGCGCGGGGGCTCGGCGCCTGCGGAGGTGATGGCGGCGTGCCCTGCGCTTGCCACGATCACCAGTTCCTCGCTGAACACCGGTTCGCGCTCGAAAGGCCCCTCGACGATGGGGCCGGTCACCAGCGCGGCGTCCATGGCGCCGGCCAGCACTGCCGCCGCCAGCTGCTGTGGATTACCGGTCTTGAGCGCCAGCTTCACTTCCGGGTAAAGGCGCACAAAGTCACTGAGTGGGCCGGGCAGGCGCACGGCCGAGGTGCTTTCCATAGCGCCGAGCGCCAGGGCGCCGCGCGGGCTGCCGTCGCGCACCGCATCGCGCGCCTCGTCGGCCAGGTCCAGCAGGCGCTGGGCATAGTCCAGCAACACCTGCCCGGCCGGCGACAAATGCAGGCGCTTGCCCTCGCGGATAAACAGCGGCGTTCCGAGTTTCTCCTCCAACTGCCGTATGCGCGTCGTGATGTTGGACTGCACCCGGTGCAGCCGCTCGGCCGCGCGTGTCACGCCGCCGGCCTCCACCACCGCCCGAAAAATCGCCAGGTCGCTGAGCTCCATGCATCTCCATTAAAGATATAAATTATCTTTATTATTCATTTTTCAGAATACATTGTCACGCGTATCGTCCAGCCCTTGACCACTTCACAACACCCAAGGAACAACATGCCAAAGGCTTACTGGATCGTGCGCGTCTCGGTGCGCAACATCGACGAATATCCCCGTTATCTCACGGCGGCGCGGCCCGCCTTCGAGAAGTTCGGGGCCAACTTCCTGGTGCGCGGCGGCGCTTACGAGAGCATGGAGGGCAGCTCGCGCGAGCGCAACGTCGTTGTGGAGTTCGCCGACATGGCGACCGCCCAGGCCTGTTACGCCAGCCCCGAATACCAGGCGGCGCGGGCCATACGCCAGCAGTACGCGGACGCGGATTTCCTGATCGCGCAAGGCGCTTAGGCCTGTTCAGGTGCGATATAGCCCTCAGGAGACCTCAGGAGGGGGCCGTATCGCGTTTATGGGAAAATACCGCCATTGCCCGCCGCCCGCATCGCCGGCGCCGGTTTATCCCGTTCTTCCCTACAAGTTATGTCCAGCAATCTCCATCCCATGCTCAACGTGGCCATCAAGGCTGCGCGCGCTGCCGGCGCCATCATCAACCGCGCGGCGCTTGACGTCGAAGCGGTCCGCGTGTCGGTCAAGCAGACCAACGATTTCGTCACCGAAGTCGACCAGGCCGCCGAAGCCGCAATCATCGAAACCCTGCTGAGCGCCTACCCCGGCCACGGCATCCTGGCCGAAGAATCGGGCAGCGAGCATGGCGCCAAGGACTCCGACTACGTCTGGATCATCGATCCGCTGGACGGCACCACCAACTTCATCCACGGCTTCCCTGTCTATTGCGTCAGCATCGCGCTGGCCGTCAAAGGCAAGGTCGAGCAGGCCGTGGTCTACGACCCCACCCGCAACGACATCTTCTGCGCCACCAAAGGCCGCGGCGCCTACATGAACGACCGCCGCATCCGCGTGGCCAAGCGCACACGCCTGCAGGAATGCCTGATCTCCACCGGCTTCCCCTACCGCCCCGGCGACAAGCTCAAGGCCTACCTCAACATGCTGGGCGAAGTCATGAGCCAGTGCGCCGGCGTGCGCCGCCCCGGCGCCGCGGCGCTGGACCTGGCCTATGTGGCCGCCGGTTTCAGCGACGGCTTTTTTGAATCCAACCTCAAGCCCTGGGACGTGGCGGCCGGCTCGCTGCTGGTGACCGAGGCCGGCGGCCTGATCGGCAACTTCACGGGCGAGGCCGACTTCATGGACCACGGCGAATGCGTGGCCGGCAACCCGCGCGTCTACGGCCAGCTGGTGGCCACCCTGGGCAAATACAGCAAATTCGCGGGCGCCGGCGACAAGGCCGTGGTGCGCCAGGCCCTGCAGGACACGCCCGCCGCGGAGGAGCCTGAAGAAGGCGCCGAAGAAAACGCGGCACCCACCGCCCCGGCCGAAAAGCCCACGCTCAAAGCCAAGCGCATCAAGGCCGGCGAGAGCGCGGCCCCCAAGGCGCCCGACGCGCCCTTCTAAGCAAAGCCCGCCTCGCGGGCTTTTTCTTTTGGGAAAGGTTCATGCGTTTCGTTAAAGTGTGCTCTGGCACACCATGAACCGGCCCGACCTTACCCCCCCAGCCGCGCTGACGACCCGCCTGCAGCGCCGGGCGCGGGACTGGCTGCACAAAAGCCTGCACGTGCTGCTGAGCCAGTACGTCACCAACGGCCTGACGGTGTCGCTGGGCCTGGTGCTCATCATGCTGGCCATCTTCGAGGCCGCCGGGCTCGCTGCAGCTTCCACCGCCGCGGTCGGCGTGATGATCACCAGCCTGCCCGACGTACCGGCGCCTCGCAGGCGCAAGATCATGCAGATGCTGCCCGCGCCGCTGCTGGGCGCGCCGCTCTTCATGCTGGTGCAGCTGGTGCGTCACGACGAGCTACTGCTGGGCATCGTCGTCGCGGCCGCCACCTTCCTGGCCGTGATGATGATGGCCTGGGGCAAGCGCGGCGGACCCATCTGTTTTTCGCTGCTGTTTTCCACGCTGTTTTCCATGGCCGCGCCGCCGGTCGCCTCGCTGGGGCAGATCGCGCTGCACGGCGCCTGGTTCATGGCCGGCGCCGGGCTGTACCTGCTGTGGGCCGTGTTCACCACCCATTTGCTCAACCAGCGCTTTCGCGCGCAGCTGCTGGCCGAATGCCTGCACAGCTTCGCGCAGATTTTGCGCACCCAGTCCCAGCGCTTCGGGCCCCAGCCCGACCACAACGCACTGCTGGCGCGCATGCTGCAGCAGCAGGCCGCGTTGGCCGACCATTTGCAGAACACCCGCGACGTAGTGCTGGAGTCACCCACCACACCGGAACGCCAGCGCCTGGCGGCCATGCTGCTGAGCCTGCTGGAGGCGCGCGACCACCAGCTCGCCTGCGACCTGGATCTGGATTTTTTGCTGGAGCACAGCACCACAGTGGCCGTGCTGCCCGCCCTGCAGCTCGCGCTGGACAGCACCGCCGCGCGGCTCGAAGCCCTGGGCATGGATTTGCTGCTGGGCCGGCGCGGCGCGGCGATTACCGCCATCACCGACCTGCGGCCGGAACTCGCCGGCGCCCTGCCGCCGCGCACAAAGCGCGCCGATCCACTGGCGCCCGACCCGCTGCTCGTCGACACCACGGATCCGCTGGCGCTGCTGCACAACATGGCCGACCGCATAGGCCATATCAACGACGAGGCCGTGAAGATGGCGGCGCTGGCGCGCGGCGACATCCCGCCCGGGCTGTCTGCCGTGCGCACCCAGTGGCAGCTCTTCGTCAGCAGCGTCCACTGGTCGTGGAAGCCGCTGCTGGGCCAGTTGAGCTGGAGCGCCCCCATCCTGCGCTATGCCCTGCGCTGCACGCTGGCCGTGGCCACCGGCTATGCCGTGTCGCTGCGGCTGCCCTGGGTGGCGCACGAGTACTGGATATTGCTGACCATCGTGGTCGTGATGCGCGGCAACCTGGCGCAAACCGTGCAGCGGCGCAATGCCCGCGTCGCCGGCACGCTGCTGGGCTGTGCGCTGGTCATGGCCATCCTGGCCCCGCACCCGGGGGCCCGCACCATCTTCGGCGTGATCGCGCTCAGCATGGGCCTGGCGCACGCCTTTGCATTGCGGCGCTACCTCTACACCTCCATCGCGGCCACCGTGGCCGGCCTGCTGCAGGCGCATCTGTTGCTGGCCGGCGTGCAGCCCGGCTTCGCCATGGCCGAGCGCCTGGCCGACACCCTGCTGGGCGCGCTGATCGCCTGGCTGTTCAGCTATGTGCTGCCGGCCTGGGAACGCAAGCAGCTTCCGGCGCTGGTGCGGCGCAGCGCCGACGCCCAGGCCAGGCATGCGGAGCTGGCACTCGCGCTGCTCGACGAGGCCCGCGCTTCCGACCTGCCCTGGCGGTTGGCGCGGCGCGAGGCCTACAACAGCCTCTCGGACCTCACCCTGGCCGCCCAGCGCAGCCTGGCCGAGCCCCACAAGGTGCGCCCGCCCCTGGAGCCGCTCGAGGCCCTGCAGGCGCGCAGCTACCAGTTGCTGGCCCAGCTCACGGCCGTCAAATCATTGCTCTCGCTGCACCGCGCCCAGCTGAACCTTGAGGTGGTCAGACCCGCGCTGGCAAGGGCCCGCGGCTGCATAGACGCAGAGCTGTCAGGGGCCGGGGGCGCCGCACCCGCGGCCGGCCCTGTGATTGCAGGCCAGCCCTTCCAGCCCCGGCCCGACCCGCTGATGACCCTGGACCTCACACCCTGGCTGCTGCGCCGGCTGGACCTGGCTTGCGCCATGGCCCGCGAGCTGCGCTTGAGCCAGGCGCGCGTGCTGGCCGAACCCCTTAAACCCGATCAACCGGCCGCCATTGATAATGCTGGATTGGCCCCGGCGCCCGCCGCCCCTTCCCACCCAACGCATGAGTGAAAACGCCACCGTGAGACCCGAACTCGCCAGTCCCGCCAGCCCCATGAGCCCCGTCAGCCCCGCCATGTCGCTGGCAGGCCACACGCCCATGATGCAGCAGTACCTGGGCATCAAGGCCCAGTACCCCGACACGCTGGTGTTCTACCGCATGGGCGATTTTTATGAAGTCTTTTTCGCCGATGCCGAGAAAGCCGCGCGCCTGCTCGACATCACGCTGACGCGGCGCGGCCAGTCGGCCGGCGAGCCGGTGGTCATGGCCGGTGTGCCCTTCCATGCGCTGGAAGGCTACCTGGCCAAGCTCATCAAGCTCGGCGAATCGGTGGCGATCTGCGAGCAGGTCGGCGACGTCGCCACCAGCAAGGGCCCTGTCGAGCGCAAGGTGGTGCGCGTGGTCACGCCCGGCACGCTGACCGACACCGAGCTGCTCAACGACAAGAACGAATCCATTTTGCTGGCCGTGCACCAGGGCGCGCGCAACACCTGCGGCCTGGCCTGGCTCAGCGTGACCCAGGGCGAGATCCACCTGGCGCATTGCGCCGGCGACGAACTCGAGGCCTGGCTGGCGCGCGTGGCGCCCAGCGAGCTGCTGTACAACATCGACGTGACGCCGGCCTTCGAGCAGCGGCTCAAGACCCAGCGCTGCGCCTCCACCGCGCGCCCGGCCTGGCAGTTTGACGCCGCCTTGGGCGCGCGCCGCCTGCTGGACCAGCTCAAGGTCGCCTCGCTGGCCTCGTGGAACGCCGAAGCCTTGAACGAAGCCCATGCCGCAGCCTCCGCGCTGCTCGGGTACGCTGAACACACGCAGGGCCGGGCGCTGTCGCATGTGCAGGGCCTGCAGGTAGTGCGCTCCGGCGAGCTGATCGAGCTGCCGCAAACCACGCGCCGCAACCTGGAACTCACTCAGACCCTGCGCGGCGAGGATTCGCCCACGCTGTTTTCGCTGCTGGACACCTGCACCACCGGCATGGGCAGCCGGGCGCTCAAGAGCTGGCTGCTCAGCCCGCGCCGCGACCGCGCCCAGGCCGCCGCCCGGCTGGACGCGATCACGCATTTGCGCGGCGGCTCGCAGCAAAGCCTGCGCGCCAAGCTCAAAGGCTGCAGCGACGTGGAGCGCATCACCGCCCGCATCGCGCTGCGCCAGGTACGGCCGCGCGAGCTGGTAGCCCTCAAAGACACCTTGCAAAAAGCCGAGCTGGCCGCGCCCACGGGCAGCGATTTTCCGGAACTGCTGACCCGCATCTTTGAAGACCTGCAGCCGCCCGCCGGCTGCGCCGCGCTGCTGGGCCGCTATGTGCTCGACGAGCCGGCCGCGCTGATACGCGACGGCGGCGTCATCAACCACGGCTGCGACGCCGACCTGGACGAGCTGCGCGCCATCCAGACCAATTGCGACAGCTTTTTGCTGGACCTGGAGGTCCGCGAAAAAGCCCGCACCGGCATTGCCAACCTGCGCGTGCAGTTCAACAAGGTGCACGGCTTTTACATCGAAGTGACGCAGGGCCAGGTCGACAAGGTGCCCGACGACTACCGCCGCCGCCAGACGCTGAAGAACGCCGAACGCTACATCACGCCCGAACTCAAGGCCTTTGAAGACAAGGCCCTGTCGGCGCAGGAGCGCGCCCTCGCACGCGAGAAATGGCTGTACGAGCAACTGCTGGACCAGCTGCAGGATTTCATTCCCGCGCTGAGCCGCCTGGCGCGTGCCCTGGCCTCGCTGGATGCGCTGTGCGCGCTGGCCGAGCGATCGCTCACGCTGAACTGGGCCGCGCCGGTGTTTGTGCGCGAGCCCTGCATAGACATCGTCCAGGGCCGGCACCCGGTGGTGGAGGCGCGCCTGGCCGAAACCGGCGGTGGCTCCTTCATCGCCAACGATTGCGTCATGAGCGGCAAGCACCGCATGCAGGTCATCACCGGCCCCAACATGGGCGGTAAATCGACCTATATGCGCCAGGTGGCCCTCATCGTGTTGCTGGCCAGCGTGGGCTCCTACGTGCCGGCGGCCAGTTGCCGGCTCGGGCCCATAGACGCGATCCACACCCGCATAGGCGCGGCCGACGACGTGGCCAATGCGCAATCGACCTTCATGCTCGAGATGACCGAGGCCGCGCAAATCCTGCACGCCGCCACGCCTCATTCTCTGGTGCTGATGGACGAAATCGGCCGCGGCACCTCCACCTTCGACGGCCTGGCGCTGGCCGGCGGCATTGCCGCCTACCTGCACAACAAGACGCAGGCCTTCACACTGTTCGCCACGCACTACTTCGAGCTCACCGAATTCCCGGCCCAGCACCACGGCGCCATCAATGTGCACGTCAGCGCGGTCGAGTCCGGCGCCGACATCGTGTTCCTGCACCACATCGAGCCCGGCCCCGCCAGCAAAAGCTACGGGATTGCCGTTGCCAAGCTGGCCGGCGTACCCGCCGCCGTGGTCAACCACGCGCGCCACGCGCTCAATGCGCTCGAAGCCCACCAGAACGAAGCGCGCGCCCAGGTCGACCTGTTCGCCGCGCCGCCCGAAGCGGCCGCACCCGAACAAAGCGCGGTGGACAAGGCATTGGGTACCATAGACCCTGATGCACTGACGCCGCGCGAGGCGCTGGACGCCCTGTACCGCCTCAAAAAGATGTCTGCCTCGCCGTGAACCAGCGCAACCCGACCTCCCCCAATATCCCCACTTCCCCAAAGCAGCTCATGACCTACTGCGTCGCCGCCAAACTCAACGCCGGGCTGGTGTTTTTGTCAGACTCCCGCACCAACGCGGGCTTGGACCACATCAGCACCTTCCGCAAGATGATCGTCTATGAAAAAGCGGGCGACCGCTTCATGGTGCTGCTGTCGGCCGGCAACCTCTCGATCTCCCAGTCGATACGCGAGATCCTGCAGGTCGAGCAGCTCAAGGACCACGAAGGCGGCGAGCCCATCACCATCTGGAACGCCAAAAGCATGTTCGATGCCGCGCGCGTGCTCGGTTCGGCCATCCGCCGCGTCTACGACCGCGACGCCGAGGCGCTCAAGAATGCCGATGTGGACTTCAACGTCTCGCTGGTTTTCGGCGGCCAGATTCGCGGCGAGAACATGCGCCTGTTCCAGATGTACTCGGCCGGCAACTTCATTGAAGCCACCGACGAAACGCCCTACTTCCAGGTCGGCGAGTCCAAGTACGGCAAGCCCGTGCTGGACCGCGTGCTGACCCCCGCCACGCCACTGGCCGAAGCCGCCAAATGCGTGCTGGTGTCCATGGACTCGACCATGAAGTCCAACCTTTCGGTGGGCCTGCCGCTGGACCTGGTGGTCTATGAGGCCGACACCTTCAAGAGCGACAAGATCGTCTGCATCGACAACGACAACCCTTATTACCGCATGATGCACAGCAGCTGGGGCCAGAAGCTGCGCGAAGTTTTCGACAGCATCGAAGACCCGGTCTGGGACGACGCGCACACCGACATTCCGCTGAAGATGCCGGCCACGCGGCATGAACCCCTGAAGAAGATCAGCACGCCCGACGAGAAACTAATCTGACCGTGCCCTCTTCTGCCAAACCCCTGGTTATTTTTTCCCACGGCAACAGCTTTCCCGCCAGCACCTACAACGCGGTATTCCAGAGCCTCAGGGCTCGCGGTTTCCAGGTCAAGGCCGTCGAAAAATTCGGCCACGACCCGCGCTACCCCGTCACCAGCAACTGGCCCCACCTGGTGCAGCAGCTGGCCGACTTCACGACCCGCGAGGTTGAAAAAGCCGGCCAGCCGGCATTCCTTGTCGGCCATTCACTGGGCGGGTTTTTAAGCCTGATGTGCGCCGCCCGCCATCCGCAGCTGGGCGGCCAGCCCGTCAAAGGTGTGGTGCTGGTCGACTCGCCCATCCTGGGCGGCTGGCGCGCCCACGCCGTCAACGTCGCCAAACGCGCCCAACTGGTCGGCGCCATCTCACCCGGCGCCATCAGCCGCAAACGCAAAAACCAGTGGCCGGGCAAGGACGAGGTGTTCGAACATTTCCGAAGCAAAAAAGCCTTTGCCGCCTGGGACGAACAGGTGCTGCGCGACTACATCGCGCACGGCACCTATGAAGGCACGGGCGAGGACGAAGGCAAACAACTATTGAGCTTCGATCGCGACGTCGAAACCGCGATCTACAACACCCTGCCTGACAACCTTGAAGGACTGCTCAAGCGCCATCCCTTGAAATGCCCTGTTGCGTTTATCGGTGGACGGCAGTCGGTGGAGATGAAGCAGGTTGGGATGGCCATGACTGAAAAGGTGACCAAGGGGCGCATCATGATGCTGGACGGCAGCCATCTGTTTCCGATGGAGAAGCCTTTGATGACGGCGGCTGCCGTCGAGGCGGCTTTAAGGAATTTTCTTGATTAACTTTTTCTTGTTCCAGCGGAGTGCTTTCTTCTGAGTTTTGCTGGCCGGGGGTTGCCCGGCCAGCGGGATTAAGAGAAGGGCGCACCGCCGGAGTAAGAACCCGGCTAAAAGACATCAGTTCCAATCACCCCTTCCCCAACCCTCTCAGAAATCACCCGGCAAGCCTCCAGCAGCGGCGCCACATAGGCCTGCTCAGGATCAGCCTTCTGCCGGAACATCAGCGTGCTGACACTGATGGCGGCAACAGGCGCGCCACGGCCGCCGCGTATCACTGCGCCATAACAATAAATCCCTGCCTCATTTTCCTCGCCATCCACAGACCACCCCCGCTCCCGCGTGATCTGCAACTGCTTGCGCAAGTCGGCCAACTTCACCAAAGTGTTGCCGGTGTAGCGCTGCAAGGGCAGCCCCTGCAGCAGCGGCTCCAGCACGGCAGGCTCCAGCGCCGCCATATAAGCCTTGCCGACCGCCGTCGCATGCAAGGCCACGCTGGTGCCAATGCGCGAGGCCATGCGCACAGCACTCGGGCTTTCGAGTTTTTCGATGTAGACCATGGTGCTGCCGTTGGGCACGGCCAGGTGCACGGTTTCGCCGGTGATGTCGCGCAGGCGCTTGAGTTCGTCGACCGCCGCCAGGCGCAGGTCCGAGCGGCCCCAGCTGCAGCTGGCCAGCTGGATCAGGCGCGGGCCCAAAGCCAGCAGCGCGCCGCGCTCGTTCTCGACCAGCAGGCGCTCGGCCACCAGGGCCGCGACGATGCGGTGCACCGTGGGCCTGGGGTAGCCGCTGGCCTTGACCAGCGCGCCGACGTTGGGCGGCTGCTCCGCGTCGGCCACCAGTTGCAGCACGTGCATGAATTTCGAGAACGCGGCCGTGCCGGCCACCTGCGATGCGGCGGGCTGGACCATCACGACACCATGTAGCCGCCATCCACCGGCAGGATCACGCCGGTCATGAAAGCGGCTGCGGGGGTGCAGAGAAACATCGCGGCCTCGGCCACGTCCTTGGGTGTGCCCCAGCGGCCCATGGGGGTGCGCGCCAGGATGGGGCCGGCGCGCGCCGGGTCGTCCTGCAGGGGCTTAGTGAGCGGCGTGGCGATCCAGCCGGGCGCGATGGCGTTCACGCGTATGCCGTCGGGCGCATAGGCAATCGCCAGCGATTTGGTGAGCTGGGCAACGCCACCCTTGCTGGCCGCATAGCCGGGCACCAGGCCGCCGCCGAAAAAGCTCAGCATGGAAGCCGTGTTGACGATGCAGCCTCGGCTGGCTTTGAGGCGCTCGCGTGTGGCGGTGCATACGCGCATGGTGCCGGTGAGGTTGACGGCCAGCACTTTTTCAAACACCTCGATGTCGTGCTCGGCGCCGCGCTGGATGATGCCGGCGCAGTTGAAAACAATGTCCAGCGTGTCGATACCCGCCAGCGCAGCGTCAAGGCTTTGGGTGGATGTCACGTCGGCCTGGCGCACTTTCACCGCTGCATCCAGTGTGCCGTCGCCGCTTCCGAGCCCCAGTGCCGTCACCTCGGCGCCCAGCGCCGCGAGGTGGTTGGCGATGACGGCGCCTATGCCCTGGGTGGCGCCGGCGACCAGCGCGCGTTTGCCTTTGAAGAGTCCGGCCTGGTAAGTCATCAATGGTTCCTTCAATAAAACCGCGATCAGCGGATAAATTGTTTTGTGTAGTCGGCGCCCAGGCCAACCGCCTCGAAGTGTTTGTTGCACATCTCAATCTTGGTGAACACGTCCTCATAGCCCATGCCCTTGCCATAGGGGTCGGTGTAGTACATGACGCCATTGACCTGGAAGTAGGTGATCATTTCCTCGACGTCCTCGGGCACGTAGAGCGTGTGGGTTTCGCCGGGCGGCTCGAACACATAGCTGCCCTCGGTGGCTTCCCAGTCGTGCTCCAGGTAGCGCCAGCGGCCCTTGAGCACAAAGCCGTGCACCGCCTGCGGATGGCGATGCCGGCTCAGCACGCCGGACTTGCGCACGCGCAGCAGATTCATCCAGTAGCCCTGGCTGGCATTGAGGCACAGCGGCCGGAACCAGACGTTCTCGGCCTGCGGCACCCAGAGCCGCTCATCGGTCGGGATGGCATGCTGCACCACGATTTCCGGCCTGGCATCGGGCGGGTTGGGGTACTGGTAGGGCATCAGCGGCGTCTGGTCGGGGGTGTCTACGGGCATGGGGTTTGTCCATATTGTGGATATACGTCCATATTATAGATCTCAAGGCCACGCAGGGGCCGCGGGACTGGCTTTGCCAGACCGCAGGCGCCGCCCCCTTGAGGGGGGAACGGGCTACACGAAGTGAGCCCGGACGGGGGTGTTTTAATTAAACTAGCCCAGACCATCCGGCCCCGTGCCGAGCAATAACACGACTTCCCGAGGAGCACTCCCATGGCCCTGCCCTTTATCGTCACCCTCGCCGTGACCTTTCTCGCCTGGGCCGTCGCGGCCATCGTGTCCCAGAGCATGGGCGATGCGATGACGCTGAGCGCCTCGGTCTGGCTGGCCACCGGGGTGACCTTCGGCGCGCTGCTGGTGGTCAAGCCCATCAAGCGGCCCGCCGTGCTGGCCGGCGCCGCGCTGGCGGCCGTCGTGCTGTCGCTGCTGGACGGCCTGGCGCTGTTGCCCGCGCTGGCCTTCGGCGCCAACGAGGCACTGGCGGCCAGCCTGGGCGCCTGGGTGGCTCGCCTCTTGCGCGCACCCCGCCCCGACGGCCGCGTCGAACCCGGCAAGGCTTACGCGGGCTTCCTTCTCGGCGCGCTGCTCACTTCAGCGCTCGGCGCCAGCATCGCCATCGTGCTCTGGAGCTGGGCCCTGCCCCAGCCCATCCCCCTGCTGACCGAGTGGCGCGTCTGGGCCTGCACGACCTTTGTCGGCATCCTGCTGATTGCGCCGCTCATCACTTCCTTCGCGGGCTTCAAGGTCAAGCGCTCGGGCGGCATGGCCAGCAGCCAGTTCCTCGCGGGCGCCGGCACCTTTGTGCTGTTCTTTGTGGTGGCCGCGCTGATTTTCTCAAGCGATGTGTCCGACCGCTTCGGCGCCTCGCTGGGCCCCACGCTCGCCTACCTGCCGCTGCCCTTCATGGTCGTTACCGCCATCCTCTGGAAGGAGCGCGGCGCCACCGTGGCCACGCTGCTGGGCGCGCTGGCCCTGATCGCCTGGACCAACGCGGGCGGCGGCCCTTTCGCCGAGGTGGAAGGCTTCCCCGGCGAGGCCGTGATCGAAGTCCAGGGTTATGTGGCCGTAATGGCTCTGCTGGTGGGCGTGGTCAATGCGCTGGGCGCCACCGCCGCGCAGGCGCTAGCGCTGGCGCAGGACTGGCGTACCCGCTACCGCCAGGTGCTGGAATCCAACCGCACGGTGGTTGCCAACTTCGACGCCAAAACCGGCGCGGCCGAATGGGGCGAAGGCGCCAGCGAGTTGCTGCGCACCCATGCCGCGCTGCTGCTGAATGTGCAGGACTTCATCACCCATGCCGACCCCCAGGAGCAGCCCGCGCTGCAGGCCGACTGGCGCGACCTGGCCCAGGGCCAGCGCGAGCATGTGCTGTGGAAGAACACCCTGCGCTGGGGCGACGGCCGCGTGGCCGCCGTGAACGCCCGCCTCTCGGGTGTGCGCGGCGCCGACGGCCAGGTCGAACAGGTGGCCGTGCTGCTGGAAGTCGAGGCCTGAGGTGGCAGCGGACACCGCACTCCAACCCGCCGCTGCGGCGGGGCCCGCCGTGGACAAGAGCACGCCCGCCGTCTTCCTGATCCACGGCCTGGGCGGCACGCAGTATGACCTGGGCTCCATGCACAAGCGGCTCAAAAACGCCGGCTTCGTCACGCACTCGCTGACCCTGCCCGGCCACGGCACCACACCCGAAGACCTGGTCCACGTGACGGCCGAGCAATGGATGGAAGCCGTCACCGCCAAGTACCACGAGGTGGCCGCGCAGCACGACAACTTCCACATCATGGGCATGTGCATGGGCGCGCTGCTGGCCACCGAGCTGGCCAAGCGCCAGAAGCACACACGCGGCAAGTTGATCGCGCTGGCGCCGCCCATCTACATCGACGGCTGGGCCACCGCCTGGTACACACCGGCGCGCCACCTGATGTATTACGTGCCCGGCGTTCCGGCGCGCATGCGGGTCGAGGAAGAAGACCCCTTCGGCATCAAGAACGAGCAGCTGCGCGCCATCGTCAAGGCCAAGTTCGCGCGCGGCGAGAACTTTCACTACCGCTGGGTGCCGCTGGCCTGCGTGCGCCAGGTCGACCGCCTGCGCCGCTGGGTCATGACGGGCCTGAAAAACATGGCCAGCGAAACCCTGGTCATCCACGCGCGCGAAGACGAGCTCACCAGCCTGGCCTCGGCCAACTACCTGGTCGAGCAGATCGGTGGCGCCAAGGCGCGCATGATCGTGCTGGAGAACAGCTACCACATGATCTGCGTCGACAACGACCGCGAGCAGGTGGCGCGCGCCGTGCTTGAGTTCTTTGGCGCCAGCAGCGCCGCCTCGCTGGGCATGGCGGTGGACGACCCCAAGATGAGCCCCGAGGCCCTGCAGGCTTTTGCGCAATCGCTGCGCGCGGCGCTGGAGGCCGGCGACTTCAGCGGCGTCTTCGCCCGGGGCGCGTCCGACATGGGCTGGTTCCAGCCCGGCAACAACCGCGCCAGCGGGATTTACCGCGGCAACAAAGGCCTGCAGGCCATGCTGCCCTGGGCCGCTGGTGTGAAGTTCACCGCCTTCGGCCAGCCGGTGTTCAACGCCGGCATCGCGGTGCTGCCCGCCACCCTCACCGCCGCGGGCCTGATGTCGCAAGGCGTGCTGGCCTTTGCCGTGCGCTCGGGCCGGCTGCTGGACGCGCGCTGGTTCCCCGACGACGTGGCGCTGGAAGACGCGCACTTCGGCGCGCCCGTGGCGCCCGCCGGCCCCAGCGCGGCCGAACGCGCCTTCGAAGCCGCCGGCGTTGCCGTCAAGACACTCAGCAAACCGCCCGGCAATGACGAGTTGCTGGCGCTGTACGCCCTCTACAAGCAAGCCACGGTAGGCGACGCGACGGGCGAGCGCCCCGGCATGATGGACGTGACCGGCCGCGCCAAATACGACGCCTGGGCCGGGCGCAAGGGCATGGGTCGCGAGGAAGCCATGGCGGGCTACGCGGCCCTGGTGGAAAAGCTCAGGTCCGCCTGAGCTTTTTCCCGCAGGCCGGCCCCCTCAAGACCTGGGTTGGCGACCCGCTACAGCCTTAGTCCATCAGGTCGGCTGGCACCTTGCCGCCGTTGGCGGCCAGCTTGTTCATGACCTGCTTGTGCAGCCAGATGTTCATGGCCGCGCTGTCATTCATGTCGCCGGTGTAACCCAGCTCCTTCGCCAGCTCCTTGCGTTCGCCCAGGCTGCTGTCCAGGTGCAAGAGTTTCATCAGGTCGACGATGGACGTCCTCCAGTTGAGTTTTTCCGGATTTTTGCTGGCCATGCCGTTGAGCAGGGCTTCAACATCCACCTGCTGCATGGGCGGCGCGGCGGGTGCCGGGGCAGGCGCTGCGGGCGCTGCGCCCGCCGGACCGGCTGCAACCGGCGGTGCGGCCTCAGGCGTCTGCAAGGAGGGAAATATCTTGCCGAAAATTTTGCCGAGAATACTCATGGTGGGCCCCTGTGTGGATGAAAGAAAACCCAGCCTAACACCGGCACATGACAACGCTTGTCGGACGCGACGCCAATCGCCGGCATTGCAGCGCGGCGCTCAGCGGGCCGGCATTCCCACGCGCTTGAGTCCCGCTTCGCCGGCCCGGGCTGCCACGTCGGCCTGCCACACCACCTGGTCGTCCACTGCGTAAAGCCAGCATTTTGATTTCGCCCTCGCGCACTGCTGGAAGGTGGTGGCCATGGCCTCGGGTTCGCCCGCGTTGAAATACCAGCCGCCTTTTTCCGTCACCGCAAAGGCCTTGGGAGACGGCAGGCTGCGAAAGTGGGCATAACGCGCCTTGCCGGCCTCGCTGAGCGGCACGGCGTTCATATCATCGGCAGCCGCAAAGCCTGAAGCCGGCGGAACCACATAGTGATGGCCCTTGAAGCGCTGCGCATGCGACAGCAGCAAGGGCTGGCCCAGCTGCGCCGACAGGAACTCGAACATGCGCGCATGCGAGGCCTCACGCGCCGCCGGGTTGCCGCCCACCATGGCCGTGCCGCTCTTGGTGTTGCCCAGGCCTACCATCTGCTTGACGGGGCCGGGGCCGTCAAAGCCATGGTAGCTGCCTGGGTAGACCTCCAGCTCCACCGTCGCGTTGGCCTTGTTCTTGCGCAGCCGCTCCTGCAGCGTGACGCATTCATGCGCCAGCGTCCAGTCGTCGAGCTCGCCGATCATGATCAGCAGCGGCTGGTGGACTTCATAGTTCCACATCTTGTTGTTCACCAGGCAGCCGGGATAGAACGCCACGGCGGCCCGCGGCTGCACCTTCTGCGCCTGCACATAGGGATCGGTGGCATCCACCGTGCTGAGCACGGTCTGCGCGCCGTGCGACCAACCCATGACCACGATGCGTGATGGGTCCACCGAAGGCTGCTTCAGCAGCCAGGCGATGGCCGCGAATACGTCTTCGCGGCGGTCGGCTTCGTGGATGGTGCGAAGTTTGTTGGGCGTTTCGCAGATCGACTTCTGGCCGCGCGGCGTGAAGCTGTCCAGCGGCAGGAAGTGGATGCGTTCGGCGTTGAAATAACCCGCGTAACGGAAAAAGCGCTCGGCAAAATTGCCCTTGCTGTCGAGCCCACCGCCGCAGCCGTGCAGCCCGATGATGGCCGGCTTGGGCTCGCTGCCTTCCGCTTCAAACCAATAGCCCGGGATCTGCAGCTTGCCATCCAGCGAGGGGATGCTGACCGGGCCGGCCGCGTACGACAGCGAAGCCGCCAGCACCAGGCCGCCCAGCGCGCAGAAGCGCGCCATCCATCGCACCACTGCTAGCCCCCTCATTCCGCCCAGACCACCAAGCCGCTCCAGGCCGTGGCCAGCACCACGATGCCGAAGGCGATGCGGTACCAGGCAAAGGGCACAAAGCTGTTGGTCGAGATATAGCGCAGCAGCCAGCGCACGCACAGCCAGGCGCTCAGGAAAGAAAACACCAGGCCCACCCCGAACAGCGGCAGGTCCGCCATGGACAGCAGCGCGCGCTCCTTGTAGAGGCTGTAGACGCCGGCGCCTATCAGCGTGGGCATGGCCAGGAAGAAAGAAAAATCGGTGGCCGCCTTGCGCGACAGCCCCAGCAGCATGCCGCCAATAATCGTCGCGCCGCTGCGGCTGGTGCCCGGGATCATCGCCAGGCACTGCACCAGGCCCACCTTGAGCGCATCCATCACCGTCATGGCTTCGACCTCCTGGATGCGCGCTACGGCCGGGTTGTTCTGCTGGCGCTTTTCAGCCCAGAGGATGATGAAGCCGCCGATGATGAAGGTGCTGGCCACCACGACCGGCGTGAACAAATGCGCCTTGATGGCCTTGCCGAACAGCAGGCCCAGAACCACGGCCGGCACAAAAGCCACCAGCACATTGAGCACAAACTGTTGCGCCTGTTTCTCGGTCGGCAGCGCCACCACCGTCGCGCGTATCTTTTGCCAGTAGACCAGGATCACCGCGAAGATGGCGCCGGTCTGGATCGCGATGTCGAACACCTTGGCCTTGTCGTCGTCAAAACCGAGCAAGGCGCCGGCAAGGATGAGGTGGCCTGTCGAGGAGATCGGAAGGAATTCCGTCAGGCCCTCGACGATGCCCATGATGGCGGCTTTGATCAACAGTGCGATATCCAATGCTGGCTCCAAAAAAATGTAGTGGAGATTATGGCCTCCGCTGGCTTGGGCCACGGAGACTCGTTATCCAAGCAGGGGCCGCGGGACTGGCTTTGCCAGACCGCAGGCGCCGCCCCCTTGAGGGGGGAACAGGCTACACGCAGTGAGCCTGGACAGGGGTGTTTATCTTGATCACAATTCGTTACCTGCATCGTCCGCCACCACCATGCAACTGACCCCACTGATCGCCATTCACCTGTTTGCCGCCAGTGCCGCCATCGTCATCGGGCCGGTCGCGCTGTGGGCGCGCAAGGGACGCATCCAGCGGCCCAAGCTGCACCGGGCTTTTGGCTATGCCTTTGTGACGATGATGCTGGTCACCGCCGCGACGGCGATTTTCATCCGTGACTACGACTATCCCAACATCGCCGGCTACACCCCCATCCACCTGCTGGTGCCTTTCACGCTGTTCAGCCTGTTTGGCGCGTTCCGGCATTTGAGCCGCGGCAACATCGCGGGCCACCGGGGCGCCATGCAGGCGCTCTATATTGGCGCATGCCTGATCGCAGGCGTGTTCACGCTGATGCCCGACCGCTACCTGGGCAAGATGCTGTGGGGACAGCTCGGCCTGCTCTGACTCGGTCTGCTCTAATCAAGGGAGGACAAAAAAGGGAAACAGGGATAGCCCATGAAGAAATATTTCCTGAGCAGCCTGCTGCTGCTCGCCGCAGGCGCACACGCCGGCATGGGCTTTACCCAGGTGCCGGGCCTGCAGGACGACAGCGCCATCAGCGTTTTTTATCCTTCGGCCGGCGAAGACCGCCCCCTGCAGGTCGGCTCCTATTCCCTCAAAGCCGATAAAGACGGCCAGCCGGTGCGCGGCAACACCCGCCTGGTCGTCATCTCGCACGGCTCGGGCGGCTCGCCCTGGACGTATACCGACCTGGCGCGCCGCCTGGTTGAAGACGGCTTTGTCGTCGCCTTTCCCCTGCACCGCGGCGACAACGCCAGGGACCCTTCTTCTCCCGGCCCCGACAGCTGGAAGCAGCGGCCCGCCGAGGTGTCGCGCGCCATCGATGCCGTCGCGCGCGATCCGCGCTTTGCGGCGCTGCTGTCGCTCGACAAGGTCGGCATGTACGGCATGTCGGCCGGCGGGCATACGGCGCTGACATTGGCCGGCGGACGCTGGTCGCCGGCCCTGCTCACCCGGCACTGCGAGGCCCATATCGCCGAGGACTTCCAGACCTGCGCCGGGCTGACCACCCGGCTCACCGGCGGCATGCTGGACGGCCTGAAAAAAACCGTGGTGCTGGCGATCATCCGCCAGAGGTTCAGCGACGCCATCTGGCAAAGCCATCACGATGCGCGCATCCAGGCCGTGGTTGCCGGTGTGCCGCTGGCCGCCGATTTCGACATGGACTCGCTGGCTTCGCCGGCGGTGCCGCTGGGCCTCGTCACGGCGCGGCAAGACCGCTGGCTGGTGCCGCGTTTTCACAGCGACGTGGTGCTCGCGGCCTGCAAGCCGCGCTGCGAGCTGCTGGCCGACCTGCCCGACGGCGGCCACGGCGCGCTGCTGTCACCGCCGCCGCCGGCCGAGGGCATGTCGGACCTGGCCAAAGACCTGCTGCTGGACCCGCCCGGCTTTGACCGCGGCCAGCTCCCGGCCCTGGACCGCAAGATCAGCGCCTTTCTGCGCAAGCACCTGCTGCCCTGAACCCCCTGCCAAATCCACCTGGCCAAGCTCACCATCCACATGACTGAATCCGCCCCTTCTTCTATTTCCACGGCCACTTCCAGCCCCACCACGCCCGACCAGGTCCTTGATTACTGGCTGGGCGACGGCATTGAAAAAGACTGGCCCACGCAGGACCTCGGCAAACGCTGGTTCGGCGGTGGCGCCGAGCTTGACGCCGAGATCAGCGCGCGCTTCGGCGCCGCCGTGGAGGAAGCCCTGGCCGGCGGCCTGCAGAGCTGGGAACAACCGCCCCTGCACCGCCTGGCGCTGATCATCCTGCTCGACCAGTTCACCCGCAATGTGTTTCGCGGCGACGCCAGGGCCTTTGCCGGCGATGCCCGCGCCCAGCAGCTGGTGCGCCAGACCATTGCCGCCGGTGAAGACCTGCAACTGCCCTGGGCCGCGCGGATATTCCTCTACATGCCGCTCATGCATGCCGAAAGCCCGCCGCTGCAGGACGAATGCGTGGCACGCTTTACCCGCCTGGTCGACGACGCCCCCGAAGCCCTGAAGCAGCGCCTGCAGGGCAACCTCGACTACGCCCACCAGCACCGCGACATCATCAGCCGCTACGGCCGCTTTCCTTACCGCAATGCGGTCCTGGGGCGGGCCGATACGCCCGAGGAAAAAAACTTCCTCGAAAAAGGCCCTCGCTTCGGGCAGTGAGAATCACCCCTGTCCAGGCTCACTGCGTGTAGCCTGTTCTCCCCTCAAGGGGACGGCGCCTGTGGCCCGGCAAAGCCGGTTCCACGGCCCCCGCTGGTGGAATGCCCTCCAGTGGTTAGCCACTTTTTTGAATCCAGCCTCCTACCTGCTGCGTACCAGCAGCAGGACGCGCCGCGCCGGCCGGTCCACAACCACCGAGGAGTTCAACCATGCCCCGTTCCTTCACCGCTTTCGCCCCCCTGCTTGCCGTCTCCCTGCTCACCGCCTGCGGCAGCATGTCGCCCATGAAGCCCATGTATTCGCAGGCCGGCCTGCCTGCCGCCGTGCAGGTGCCGGCCGGCAACAAGGTCGCCATGGAAACCGTGGGCGTGGGCGAAATCACCTACCAGTGCAGCCCCAAAAAAGACATGGCAGGCCAGTTTGAATGGGTGTTTGTCGGGCCCGACGCCAAGCTGAACGACCGCAGCGGCAAGCAGATCGGCAAGTACTACGGCCCGCCCGCTACCTGGGAGAGCATGGACGGCTCCAAACTCACCGCCACCCAGGTCGCCGTCGCCCCCAACGGCACGGGCAACATCCCCACCCAGCTCGTCAAGGGCAACCCGGCCATGGGAAGCGGCGCCATGAGCGGCGTGACCTACATCCAGCGCGTCGACACGCGCGGCGGCGTCGCCCCCGCCATGCCCTGCGCCGCCGGTAATGCGGGCGCGAAACAGGTCGTGCAATACCAGGCGGACTACATCTTCTACAAGGCGATGTAAGGCGCGGTAGCCACCGCCCGTTCGCCGCTGTCCCTGCGAAGGTGAGCGACCGGCCCCGGACAGTCAGGCGGGCCCGGTTTTCAGGCCCGCAGGCGTGCCCTGTGGGCTTTTTTGCGCTTGGCCCGCCTTCTTTAGAGCAAACGAAGAACTGGTAGTCACGAACAAAGGTGAGTTGTTTTGAGGCCGTTGGCCCCCACCCCCGCCCTCCCCCAGCGGGGGAGGGGCAAGAGCGGCGCGAAGAGGAGCGCCAGATGACTCCTTCCCCCGCTGGGGGAAGGTTGGGATGGGGGCTGGCAGCGATTGATCTGAGTCCGCGCGTAGAGAGGCGCTGGCAGCAAGCCTGCGCGGCGTCCTACAGCGCTTTTCCACCGCCCGCGTTTTACTGGCATGCAACAACAGCAGGAAGCCTGACAAGGCAACCACACAAGGCTTCAGGGCCAGAACCGGGGGTTTCAATGAAAAGCACGCACAACGTCATTTGGGCTTACAGCAAAAGCGCTGCCGTCACCGTGGCCATGGTCACCGGCACCGCCGCGCTCATGGTCGCATGCTCCGGCGTCGCGCCCCTGCCCAAGGAATACACCCAGGACCAGCTTGACGCCACCATCACGGTGCCGCCCGGCAACGTCGTCGCGCTGGAAACCACCGCCAGCGGCCTGCTGCACTACGAGTGCAAGGCCAATGCCACCACTGCCGGCACCATAGGCTGGGTGCTGGTGCGGCCCGAAGCCGAGCTGGTGGACCGCACCGGCAAGACCGTCGCCCGCTACGCCGGCCCGCCCGCCACCTGGACGCATATCGACGGCTCCAGCGTCGTCGGCACCCAGGTCGCGCTGGCCCCGCGCGTGGGCGCCACCAACCTGCCGCAGCAGCTGTCCACCGGCGCCTTCAGCGCCACCCCCGGCGTGCTGCAGAACATCACCTACATCCAGCGCATCAAGACCAAGGGCGGCCAGGACCTCAGCAAGGCCTGCACCCAGGCCGATATCGGCGACAAGCTGACCACCTCTTACCAGGCTGACTACATTTTCTGGAAACCCGCTTAAGGCGGGCTTCCGGCGCGCCTTGAAAGCGCGCCAGTCCATGGTTGTTCAGCAGCCATGGAAACAAAGCCCGCAGGCGTGGCCTGCGGGCTTTTTCTTTTTCTGCAGTGGCCTGCACAGGCCTGCCGATGTTTGCCCGCACTTGATCCCTCCGGCCACCTACAGACGGCCTTCCGTGTCAGGGATTTACTGGTTGTGACACTATGACCCCACCGCCCGTCGCCATTGGAGCCCTTTGTGAACATCCAGACCCAAGCCTTTTGCGCCTTCCCCGGCCTGCTGCGACGCACGCTGCTACTGGTAACCGTGGCTGGGCTAGGCGCCTGCGGCTCACGCCTGCCCAACCTTCAGCCATCGCAGCTAAGCCTGCCCGAATCCCTGCGCGTTCCCGCAGGCCACACGGTGGTGCTCGAAGCGCAAGGCCGGGGCGACCTGCTCTACGAATGCCAGGCCGTCAAACGCGCCCCCTATGAATACGCCTGGCTGATGCTGTCCCCCGGCATCAGGCTTACGGACGGCGCGGGCAACGCCGTGACCTACTATCCCGGCGCACGTGCACGCTGGACGCACAGCGACGGCTCCAAAGTCAGCGCAAAGGAACTCATTGAGGTACCCGGCGACGGCAAAAACCTGCCCCTGCTGCGCGCCTTGGCAAGTCCCTCAGACACCCCAGGCATGCTCGCCAACATCAGCTACATCCAGGCCCGCCGTACCGTGGCCGGCATCGTGGCCAACCCGCCTTGCACCTCCGCCACCCTGGGCATGCGCGTCTCCGTGCCCTACGAGGCCGACTACGTCTTCTGGCGGCCGGCGGCCTGACTTTTTCGCCGCCCACAAAAAAGCCCGCAAGATGCGGGCTTTTTGCTGCCTGGGCTGGTTTAACAGCTTGGCGGCTTAGCGCTGGTAGTACACCGGTGCCGCACGGTAGCCGGGGCCGTAGCCATAGCCTGGGCGTGGCGCCTGCACGTAGTACCCGCCATGGTGCCTGTGGCCGTGGCGCGGGCCGTAATACACGGGCTGCGGATAGTAAACCGGGGCCGGCCTCACATACACAGGGCGCGGTTGGTAATAGACCGGAGCGGGCTGGTAGTAAACAGGCGCGGGCTGGACATACACCGGTTGCTGGTACACCGGGTAGGCGTTGGTGACACCTACCGCCACACCCGGGGCGGCGATGCCCACGGAAAACGACACGTTGTCGCGGGCCTGGGCAGCACCTGCAAAGCCCAGCGAGGCCACGGCCAGCGTGGCGGCGGCGCCTGCCAGAGCGAGGGAGCGGGAGCGGTTTGCTTTGATGGCTGTCTTCATATGGTTCTCCTTAACAGGGCAGGAAATGCCCATGTGCTTATTAAACGCAGGCAAGCTGTAATGGCATACCGCACGCCCCGTGAAGAGCGTAGCCAAACGTAACCCCCTAAAATCAGCCAATGACCTCTCCCGCCCCCGCCTCAGCCCCCGCCGACAAAGAAACCCACAAGCCCAGCAACTTCCTGCGCCAGATCATCGAAAAAGACTTGGCCGAAGGCACTTATGCCAGCCGCCGCTGGGGCGGCAGCCCCGGGGACGCCGCCCACCACGCCGCCGGCCAGCCCGACCCCGCCAAGGTGCGCCTGCGTTTTCCGCCCGAACCCAATGGTTACTTACATGTGGGCCACGCCAAAAGCATCTGCCTGAACTTCGGCCTCGCGCGCGACTACGGCGGCGTCTGCCACCTGCGTTTTGACGACACCAACCCCGAAAAAGAAGACACCGAATACGTCGACAGCATCATCGACGCCGTCAAATGGCTGGGCTACGACTGGGCGCAGATCGGCAGCGCAAAAGGTAACGACAAGCCCTACCAGGCCAGCGACTACTTCGACTTCATGTACCGCGCCGCCGAGTATTTAATCGAAAGCGGCAACGCCTACGTCGACGAACAAAGCGCCGAAGAAATGCGCCACAACCGCGGCGACTTCGGCCACCCCGGCACCAACAGCCCCTTCCGCGGCCGCACGCCGGCAGAGAACCTGGCCCGCTTTCGCGAAATGGCGGGCGGCAAGCTCGCCGACGGCGCCGCCGTGCTGCGCGCCAAGATCGACATGGCCTCGCCCAACATCAACATGCGCGACCCGGCGATCTACCGCATACGCCGCGCCCACCACCACAACACCGGCGACAAATGGTGCATCTACCCCATGTACACCTTCGCCCACCCGGTCGAAGACGCGCTGGAGCAGATCACCCACAGCATCTGCACCCTGGAGTTTGAAGACCAGCGCCCCTTTTACGACTGGCTGCTCGACCGCCTGGCCGAAGGCAAGCTCATCGCCACGCCGCACCCGCGCCAGTACGAATTCGCTCGCCTTAACCTCAGCTACGTGCTCACCAGCAAACGCAAGCTAGCCCAGCTCGTCAATGAAAAGCGCGTCAGCGGCTGGGACGACCCCCGCATGCCGACAATAGTCGGCCTGCGCCGCCGCGGCTACACGCCCGAAGCGCTGCAGCTGTTTGCCGAACGCATAGGCGTCACCAAAAGCGACAGCTGGATCGACTACAGCACCCTCGAAGGCGCACTGCGCGACACGCTCGATCCCATCGCCCCACGCGCCATGGCCGTGCTCGACCCCGTCAAGCTCGTGCTCACCAACTGGGATGAAGTCATGGGCGCCGGCAAGCTCGACGACTGCAGCGCCCCCGTGCATCCGCACCACGAAGACATGGGAAAACGCCAGTTCAAGATCGGCAAGGAAGTGTGGATTGAACGCACCGACTACGAAGAGACGCCTCCCAAAGGTTTCTTCCGCCTGTTCCCGCCCCACACCAACGCCAGCAAACAGGCCATTGCCGGCAGCAAGGTCCGCCTCAAATACGGCCACGTCATCGAATGCACAGGCGCGGTGAAAGATGCCAACGGAAAGGTCACCGAAGTCCGCGCCACCCTGATCCCCGACACCAAGAGCGGCACCCCCGGCTCCGACAACATCAAGGTCAAGGGCGTGATCACCTGGGTGGGCGTGAACGACGCCGTTGAAGCCGAAGTGCGCCTTTATGACCGCTTGTTCACCGTTGAGCATCCCGGCACTGGGGACAAGGATTTTCTGGATGAACTGAACCCCAACAGCCTCAAGACCGTGACGGCTTATGTCGAGCCTTCACTGGCCAAGGTGCCTGCCGGTACGCGCTTTCAGTTTGAGCGGCATGGGTACTTCGTGACGGACTCGAAAGATCATGCACCCCCTCTAAATGGAGGAGAGGGTAAGCCCGTGTTTAATCGAGTCGTAGGGATGAAGGATAGTTGGGCAAAATAGCACAACCAAGCAGAGGTTGGCGACCTTCACGGATTTTCTAAACCAAGAGGCTCAGATGGACATTTTTACGCACTTAATTTCATTCTTGGTAGGACTCGGCGCCGGCTGGACTCTTAAGATCTACATAAGCACCAAGGCGACGAACATTCGCCAAACGGAAAATGTTGTCGGCGGCGATATGGCCGGCGGCAACATACAAAAGCGCAAATAAACGATGGCCACGGGCACAGACCTCATATTGACGTCTGAATCGCCGTTGGACAAGAAGGCAAAACTATCCGCTTTGTCGATCGATTTGCACCAAAAAATAGACGCCGAGCAAACTGGAAACTACGTCACAGGTGACCTCGCTGCGGGAAATATTGACAAGCGCGTCACATACGTCAGCACGGCGGTTCAGCTGACAGCGATGACTCGGGTAATTCAAGAGTTTGCACTTGAGAGAGCTCAAGATGCGCGTCTGAATTCAGTCATCGCCAATCTCGAGCATTACCTCAATGCAACGACAAATGGTGACATCCGTGGATTGGATGAAAAACTGAATTCGGCAGGGCGAGCATCTCAACTGCAGAACGCCCGAATACGTAAACATGAAGCTACGCAATTCATCCTAAGGTATCAATCCTCAGTCGCCGCCCAAAAAATCATAAGCTTTCTTTTAGGGAAACTTTTAACCGCATTTGAAAATCACGTTTCCCCTCTCATCAACGCAAGTGCCCCGTCGACCCAGATTGATCACGCGATTCAAATTCATGTGCTCGACGCAGCTTGGACTTTCTTGGAATCAAATCCACTGGAAATAGATCATCGGTTGCTCACTGGGTTACTCTATTTTCTCGGTGGGAACTGTCATATTAGGTGGGACCCGTGCTGATCTACGATCCGTCCCGGGATCCATATCATGCAGCTGTACGCGTGCTGTCGATCTTGCACATAGTGAACAAACCACTGGAACTCGAAGCAGCACAAATCTTTGATCTGTTGCTTCTCTATCCCGGTCTTGTCGTTACATCAAAGCTCCCGCGGAGTGCTACTCGCTTAAAGAAATTGGCAGCAGAGCGCCAATCTCCCTTTCGCCAGGCGCCGTTGGGCCGCGGGATGCTAGACGCAATTAAAGCCATTCAACAAGCTGCTGCCGCGACGCTAGCGTCCGTGGATGTGCTTAGTGCAGATTCCTTGAAGAAGAGAGTGCTTATGCGTACAACGTTAGCATTGCCTCTTGCGCTCGCTTCAGCCGTCGAGATGTTTTTAACAAAGGACTCAGAATATACGAAGCTTCTTGTTCACGAGTTGAGCGAGATACAACTTACCGGAAAAGATGGCCTGAAAGCCAGAACAGGCCTCGCGGAGTATCGCTATGACTCGATTTGATCCCAGTTTATTCATTCGAAGACTTGTAGTTTTGCGTGATGGAAATATCGTTGCAGATCTAAAATTTAAACTCGGACTGAACGTAATAGCGGGAGAGAATTCTTCAGGTAAGACCACGCTAATTCGCTTCTTAGCGTTCGCACTTGGCGCAGAGAACATTAAATTCAATTCAACGGCCCTTCTGTGTGACGCGACCTTGTGTGAGGCCGAGTTGAACGGCGCCGTAATAACGCTGCGTCGCGCAATATCCGATAGAACTCAATCGGCCCTCTCTATCTTCTGGGGACTTATGGAGGCTGCGCTCTCTGGAAGTGTGACCGAATGGCAAACGTTTAGTTTCCGTAGAACCGAGAGCAAGCCGAGTTTTTCCCAAGTTCTGTTTCAAGCTCTTTCGCTACCTGAACTACGTGGCGAAGCCGGAAACAATATAACAATGCATCAAGTCATGCGGCTTGTGTATTCCGATCAAGAGACACCAGGCGCAGATCTATTTCGGACTGAGCGATTTGATTCGCCGATAACCCGTCAGGCCGTTGGGGATTACTTGCTTGGAATCGATGACAACGATTTGTACGACCTTCAGCTACGTGCCGTGACGTTGGAGAAAGAAGAAAGTGCCCTAGGAACTGCACTGAAGGCTGTGTACAGCGCGCTGGGAAAGGCGGGAACCAATATTTCTATGGACTTTATAGAAACTCGGCTCCGTAGTTTAGGTCTTGAATTACAGCAGTCGCGCGATCAGCTTCACGGCGATGAGATCGCTAGTACGCCAATTCAAGGCGATGGAGCTCAAGAGAATGATCGCATTCGGACTGCTCTAACTCAAACACACCGAGATCTTTCCGCACTCAAGGATCGCCGGTTGAGAGTTGAACAACGAATATCTGACGCGGAGCTGCTAGTCGTTGAATTGACAATTCGCAGCCAGGAAATTGAAGAATCAATTTCCGCAGCTGACTACTTAGGCGCAGTTCGATTTTCTGTCTGCCCTTGCTGCTTGAGCGATATCGGAGGTCGTCCACCGACATCGGGGATCTGCAATTTGTGCAACTCCCCTATTGAGGAATCGGCAGCCAAAACACAACTTGTTCGGATGAAAAATGAGCTTGCGCTGCAAGCTCTCGAATCGAATCAGATTAAGCGTGATCTGCACGATGAACGGAATGAACTCTACCGAGAAGTTGAAGCAGCTCAGGAAAAACTTCAGCTTCTGGAAAGTCAATTCGCCACGTCTTCAGCTAACTGGAGAAGCAGCTTCGATATTCGCAGAGACCAACTTCTGACTGCCGTTGGTCGCATTGAAGAGGAGATCCGGCAACTGCTGGATTACCGAAAGCTCGCCCAAAGCCTAGATGAGCAAAGTGCTACGCGTGCGAATATTGCCTCCGAACTGAAACGGATACGCGATACTATTTTTTCCTTAAGGCAACTTCAAGTAAATCGAAAGGAACACGCATACGAGGCAGTCGCCCGGAATTTGCAGATGATTCTCAAGGGTGATATCCCGCGTGCAAAAGAGTTTTCCAATCCAAGAGAAATTTCATTTGAATTCGCATCAAATAGTATTTCTATTGATGGAGAACGACAGTTCTCTGCGAGCTCTATGGTTTATTTGCGGCACTCTTTTCGGCTTGCGCTTTTATTTGCCAGTTTAGAGAAGGCGTATTTCCGTTTCCCACGATTGCTAATAATTGACGGCGTTGAGGACGGCGGAATGGAACTCGAAAGAAGTCACAATTTCCAAAATCTCATTTCCAGGAGCTCCATAGCAAGTTCCGTAGATCACCAGATAATCTTTGCGACCTCTTCAATTTCTGCTGAAGTAGATGGTCCAAGCACCGTTGTGGGCCGAAAGTTCAGTCACCAAGAGCGCTCGCTCCAAATTCTTTGAGCATTGATCTCGCGCAAGCGCCAAGAGGGCGAGGTGGAAATCGCCGCAATCGCGATGCACCACGAGTGCAGCCCCACGCAATCACGACATGCACCACCAGCCTACCTCCACCGACGCAACACCCCGCCTCATCTGCTTCAACAAACCCTACGGCGTGTTAAGCCAGTTCACGCCCGAAGGCCGCTGGCGCGGGCTCAAGGACTTCATCGCCCTGCCCAGCGTCTATGTGGCCGGGCGGTTGGATGCCGACAGTGAGGGCTTGCTGCTGCTGACCAGCGATGGCCAATTGCAGGCGCGCATCAGCGACCCGCGCTTCAAGATGCTCAAAACCTACTGGGTGCAGGTGGAGGGCGAACCGAGCGATTCGGCGATGGCCGCGCTGCGCGGCGGCGTGCAACTGAACGACGGCCCCACACGGCCCGCCAGCGCTGAGCGTATGGACGCCCCGCCAGGCCTGTGGGAGCGTGAACCGCCTGTGCGGGTGCGCAAGGCCATCCCGACCTTCTGGATCGCGCTGGGCATACGCGAAGGCCGCAACCGCCAGGTGCGGCGCATGACGGCGGCCGTGGGTCACCCGACCTTGCGGTTAATTCGCTCCTCCATCGGCCCCTATGCGCTGGATGGCATGGCTCAGGGCGTCTGGCGTGAAACCGCAGAGCTGGCAGACGCCGACTGAGCATTCAGCGAATTCGAACGCCGGCGAGGTCTTCGAAACAAACTGCAACAGCACCCGTTTTGGTGAATTGTTGCCTGCCAAGTCATCGGCCAAACGCATGGCCGCCCGTATGATCGGCCGGTTCAAATTTAAAACTCAAAAGGACGTTCCCCATGGCTGCTGCGCGCACGATCCACGCCGACCTCTGGCGGGTGTTTTTGCTGACCCTGGCCTCGCTCTTTCTCATTCCGGCGGTCACGCTGGTTTTCACGCACTACGCGCTGCAGTCTGAAGACAAGGACTTCATTCAGCGCGTCAGTTCCCAGATCAATGCCGCCACCAACCTGACGCCGGCGCAGAAGGCGGACGAGATTGCGTTTTACGACACGCACAGGCTGTCGATGGCCTGCGCCGCCACCGGGCCGGAGAACCAGGTCTTTCACGACAAGGTGTGCAGCCCGTATTCCATGCACTGGTGGTTTCACTGGGCCGAGCGCACCGCCTTCTGGACCTTGATCCTTGGAGCCGCGATGCTGGTGGCGGCCGGCGTGCTGGGCGCGCTGGCCTTTGTCAACCGCGGCTTGCGTTATGCGAGCTTCGTGGCGGGTTGGCGGCTGATGACCATTTCAAGCGCGGTTGAGGTCACCTTGCAAAGCGCCATGCTGGTGTGGCTTTCCTTCTGGCTCACGGCTTATTTCTGGCACAGCTACTACATCAAGCTGGTGGGCCTGGCCGGCATCATGGCGGCCCTGGCGGTTTTCTATGCCATCTACACGCTGTTCAAAAAATTGCCATCGGGCAACACCATTGAAGGCGAGTTGCTGCTTGAGGCCGACGCCCCGCGCCTGTGGGACCGCATTCGCCAACTGGCGGGCCGCGTCAAGACATCCCCGCCGGACCAGATTATTGCGGGCATTGACAACAACTTTTTCGTGACCGAAGCACCCTGCACGGTGGCCGGCCAGACCGTGACGGGCCGCACGCTGTTTGTGAGCATTCCGCTGCTGCGGGTGCTGGACACCGCCGAGGCCGATGCCGTGCTGGCGCACGAGCTGGCCCACCTGGGCGGCGGCGACACGCGCAGCAGCGCCGCGCTGGGCCCCAAGCTCAACCAGTTCGACCTCTACACCTGGCAAATGCGCAGCGGCGGGCTGACCATCGTGGCGCACTACCTGCTGCGCCTGTACCGCATGGTGTTTGAATTTGCGCTGGCACGCGACAGCCGTGAACGCGAATACACCGCCGACCGCGTGGCCGCGAAGCTGACGGCGCCGCAGTCCATCGTGCAGTCGCTGATCAAGATCTCGGCCTATTCGAGCTACCGCAACACGGTGGAGCGCAAGCTGTTCCAGCAGGAGCAGCAGCACACCGGCGCACTGGGCATTGCCGGCTTTGTGGCGGAAGGCCTGCACCCGTATGCCCGCTCCGGCGAATTTGTGACGGCGATGAAAACCGCCGCCGTGCCGCACCCCTACGACACGCACCCGCCGCTGGCCGAGCGCATGCGCAATGTGAAGCACAAGGTGGATGAAAGCAGCTACGCCGCCATCGTCACCACCGTGCCGCAAGCCACCTGGGCCGATGAAATATCGACCGCCGCCGCCATCGAGCAACGGCTGTGGACTGACTACGAGCAGCGCTTTGCCGCCGCGCATGAGCAAAGCCTGGCCTACCGCTACGAGCCGGCCACCGAAGAAGAACGCGCCATCGTGCTGCGCTACTTTCCGCCGGTGTCGTTTGACCTGGGCAATGGCAAGCGCATTGACATCACCTACGAAGGCCTGCATGCCACGGCGGACGACGGGGTGCCGGTGTCGTGGGACGAGGTCAAGGGCATGACCTTCAACAACAGCAGTTTTGGCAACACGCTCACCATCACCCACTTTGACAAGGGTGTGATCGGCGCGCGCACCAGCAAGGTCAAGCTCAAGGGCCTGGCCAAACAGGAAGAGCGCTTCAAGGCGGTGCTGGGCCACTACTGGGAGCGCCACCAGATCATGCGGGCGCAGCAAAAAGCCCGGGCCGCTGAAGCCGAAACGGCCTGAAGCACGCCGTTGCGGCAGGCTGAAGTCCCGGACCGCGACATCAGGGTCTACCGCGCGCAGTGTCTGCGCCACGCACAGGACCGGATGGTGCGGCTTACCGATTCCTACGACACAAGGCGCAACCGCGTGCAGACGGCCTTCGGGCGCGGAGACCCTTCCTTGCAGGCGCTGGTGCAACAGCAACGCAGCGGCGCTGACTTGATCGTTGTGGGCAAGCACCCCGCCTCCGCCTTCTCGGACCTGATGTTCGAGAGCGTCGCAGCCCGCATCGTGAGCTTCTCGGCCGGCGACGACGCGCGCAGCGATGTGTTGATCGTGCCGCACAACTGGCAACCGGCGCCGGACCCATCGCCCGCCTCTCGGCAGGCGACCGGACGAACCGGCGTGCGGCGGATACGGGCCGGCGCACCGAGGCCACCGGCCGGGCCCAACCCGGCGGCGCTTCCGGCCGGCGCCTGACAACCCGCACCGGCGGTGGCCGGTGTGGGGCAAGGCCCAAGCCCTTCGACAGGTTGTCGGCGAAGGGATGGGCCTACTGCCGCAGGATTTTCTCCATCGCCTTGCCTTTTGCCAGCTCATCGATCAGCTTGTCCAGCCAGCGTATTTTTTGCATCAGCGGGTCTTCGATCTCTTCGACACGAATACCGCAGACGACGCCCTTGATGAGCGAGGCATTCGGGTGCATGGCCGGGGCCTGGGCAAAGAAGGTGGCGAAATCGTTTTGCTGTTCGAGTTGCCGGCTTAAGCCCGTCGCGTCATAACCCGTCAGCCAGAAGATGATCTGGTCGACTTCTGCTTTGGTGCGATGTTTGCGTTCCGCCTTTTGTACATACAGCGGATACACCTTGGCAAACGCCATGGTGAAGATGCTTTGCCTGGGCATGGTTGTTTCTCCCGCGGGGTCGGCCTAAACTTCCAGTGAAGCCTTCAGCCGGCCCAGGGCCTGGTCCCACTGCTGGGCGATCAGATCCAGCGAGCGGCGGGCTTCGTCAAGCTGTTGCGGGTCAAACTGCCACAGCCGCTCTCGCCCCACCTTGACGTGATGCACCAGGCCCGCGTCGGCCAGCACGTGCAGGTGTTTGGTCACGGCTTGGCGGGTGATATCGGTGGTGGCGGTGAGCTGGGCAATCGATACCGCGCCGCCCACACAAAGCACCGCCACCAGGCGCAAGCGGGTTTCGTCGCCCAGGGCGGCGAACACGCCCGCGGGGCCGGGCTGTGGCAGAAGGGCCTGGGGGGCCTTGGCAGCGCTTTTATCGCGAAGTGACATATTTCTCGATGTTAGCCATCTGCCCTTGCCAGCCGCCATCGTTCATGCGGAAGGCTTCAGCGCGGCGGGCCACGGGTATCTTGTCAAAGCCTGACTCGACCACCGTCAGCAGCGTGCCGCTTCCGCTGGGCTTGAGTGTGAATTCCACCAGCGTGGTGGGTTCTTTGGAATAGTCGGCTGCCGGGTCGACCGCATAGGGATGCCAGCGGTAGGAGAACAGCGTCTCGGGCTCCACGCGTTCAATCAGCACGTCAAACAGCACGTGTTCATAACCTGCAATAGTGATGTGGCCCTGCACCTGCTGGCCGGCGGTAAAACTTTTGCCTTTGAGCGCCACACCAAACCAGCCGCCGAATTCTTCGGCATTGGTGAGCGCCTTCCAGACCCTGGAAGGCGCGGCATTGATGAGGACGCTGCGTTCGATACGGTCGGTGGATGAAGTCATATATGCAATCTCCTGGTTGCATTTATTCTGCACCGGGAATTCTCTTTATGCAACATATTGGTTGCATGATCTAAGCGCCAAATTGCAAGCAATTGCAGCGGCTGCGCCCTGCCCGCCGAATTTTCCTGTGCGAGCCACTGCGCGAAGTGGCTGTTCGCCTACACGGCGCGAGGATGATCGGGTTTCAAATAGGAGGGCACGGGTTTGGTGTTGCTTTGGTGTTGCTTGTTTGGCGGTTTGCTTGTTACACCAACCCGCTTATCAACACATCCAGGAGAAAGCCATGCCCCAGTTCGCCATGATTACCGGTGACGTGACCTACACACCGGGTGACGGTGCCCCGATTGAAATCCCGCGCGTGCGCATTGAAGTCGCGCTGGAACCCGACAGCGCCACGCTGAGCTGGGATGCCGGCGACGGCGTGGCAGCCGTCACGGCGATTCCGCGCATCCAGTTTGACGACTATGTACGCGAGGGAAAAATCACCATGACGCCGCAATAATGGCGCCATGTATTTCCTTCGTTCACACAACACGACTCCCTCGTCCCTGACTCGCCGTTCGCTGCTGCTGGCCGCTGTGGCCGGCAGTGCCCTGCCCGCCTCCTTGCTGGCCCAGGCGGCGCCCTCGCCCACCGGCATCTGGCCGCGCGCCTCGCAGGTACCCGGCGGCGTGGCGCTGCTGTCCCTGGGCCCGGCTGCGCAGCGGCCTCTGGCCTTTGCGGGCGAGGTTCCTTTGCTGGTGCTGGGCGATGCGAAAGAATGGACCGCGCTGGTGGGCATTGCACTGTCGGCCGCACCGGGCGAGGCCAGCATCACCGTGCAGGCCGCCGACGGCAACCGGCGCGACATCGCCTACACCATAGCCCCCAAGCGCTACAGCGAGCAGCAGCTCAAGGTGGAGCCGCGCACGGTGGATTTGTCGGCCGAAGATTTGGCGCGCTACGAGCGCGAGCGCGCGCACCAGGAAGGTGTGATGGCCACCTTCACCGAGCCCCTGCCGCAAGGCCCGTTGCGCATGCGGGTGCCGGTGCCGGGGCGGCGCTCCAGCTCCTTCGGCCTGCGCCGCGTCTTCAACGGCCAGCCGCGCAACCCGCACAGCGGCATGGACATCGCGGCGGCTACCGGCACACCGGTGCTGGCGCCGTTGCCGGCGAAGGTGATAGATACGGGCGATTATTTCTTTAACGGCAACACCGTGTGGCTGGACCATGGAGGTGGCTTGCTGTGCATGATGTGCCACTTGAGCGCGATTGATGTGAAGGTGGGGGATGTCCTCAAGGCGGGTGAGCGGCTTGGGGCTGTGGGGGCGACCGGCCGGGTGACGGGGCCGCATTTGCATTGGGGTGTGATGCTGAACCGGGCCATGGTGGATCCGGCGTTGTTCCTGGCTTAGCCGGGTCTTGTGCCGGCTTGCACGCCTGCCCCTCTGCTGAGGCTTGCTGGCCGGGGTTGCCCGGCGGCAACTCACTTTTCTTTGCTTCGCCAAAGAAAAGTAAGCAAAAGAAAGGCGACCCGCAGTCTGGGTCCCTACGCTTCGCTTCGGGCAACCTGCGGTGCTCGAGCCAAGCGGGGTCAAAAACAACTCGCTTCGCTCAAACACGTTTTTGCCCTGATCCGCTTGTCTCTGCGCTCCTCGGCCCAGCCAGGACGGGGCAAT
>NZ_JBFUGK010000039.1:0-57730 GCF_056402935.1 Polaromonas sp. P3_B1 | reverse complement strand
GCGACATTGAATGTCATCAGGCGATGGGCATTGAGGGATCAGATGTCCATCCGCGAGATCTCAAGGCGTACAGGCCTGGCTCGCAACACAGTGAAGAAGCACCTGCGATCGGAAGAGAGCGAGCCCAGCTACCAAAGGCGGGCAACCGCAAGCAAGCTCGATCCCTACGCCGAGAAGCTGGCCACCTGGTTGGTCATCGAGGCAACAAAATCGCGGAAACAGCGGCGCACTTTGAGGCAGATCCACACACTCAGCCCAAAAAGGAGAAAACCAAGAACTTATCCACATCGTGAGCACCTTCTGCTCACAAAGAGTGTGGGTCAATATTCGATGGAAAACTCGGGTCAGACTTCAGTGGAATTCAACACCACCACGGCGCTGCTGCCTATATGGCCTATCAAGGCCGCGGCCAGCACCACACCCAAAGACTGGCCCAGGAACAGGAAAGACGCAAACAGCGAAACGGCCGTGCCGCGCGCCTCAGGCACCATTTGCGTGGCGTTGGCCTGCATGACGTTGTGGAACATGAAAAAACCAAAGCCGCCCACCAGGCTGGCCGGGATGGCCGGGCCCCAGTGCGGGATGTAGGCAATTACCAGCGCGCTGATGCCGAGCAGCCCGCCGCCCAGCAACACCAGGCCGTGCTGGCCCAAGCGGGGGATAAGCGCGCGGCCGGCGGCCATATAGCCGACGCCGCCCAGGCCGAAGAGCGCCACGATGGCGCCTGCGGCCGAGAGTGACAAACCCAAAGCATGGTGCAAGTGCGAGGCCCACATGGCCAGCACCCCAAAACCCATGGCGCCTTCAATCACGGCCAGCAGCAGGATGGTACGGGGCCAGGGGCGGCTGATGATGAGCAAGGTCTGTTTGAGGAAATGCGGGCGGGCCGCGGGTGATTCGAGTGCTGGTGTTGGGGCTGCCTCTGCCTCGGTCTCTGCTTTTGGCAGTGCCTGCTGCCGGCGCAAATCACGCCAGAGTAGCGAGCCGACCGTGCCAAACAGCAGCACCAAAAACGCAAACGCCCAGCGCCAGCCGAGGGCATCGGTCAACAGCCCGCCCAGCAACTGCCCGCACACAATGCCCAGGGTGCTGCCCAGCCCCGTGCGGGTGAGCATTTCCTGCAGCTCGTGGGGCGGCACGGCGTCGCCTATCCAGGCCATGGCCAGGGGGATCAGCGCGGCCGCGCCCAGCGCCATCAGGATTCGGGCGAGCAGCAGCACGTCCAGGCTGTTGGCGAAGACGGCCATCAGGCTGCCCACGCTGCAGCCCAGCGCGGCAAAGGTCACGATGCGGAACTTGCCCAGCCTGTCGCCCAGCGGGCCGTAAAACAGTTGCGAGATACCGTAGGTGACGGCAAACAGCGACACGACTTGCGCCGCCTGCGCCAGGCTGACGCTGAAGACGCGTGACAGCTCGGGCAGCATGGCATCGCAAATACGCTGGGCCACCATGCTGGCGAAGGTGGCGCAAGACAGCAGCAGGATGGAGCGGCGGGTGGCGGGAGAAATCGACGAAGAGGGGGCGCGAGTGGCGCTGTGCGCGGCGGCGGAAGTCATGAAGGTGAACAAGCCCGGGTCAGGTGCCGCAGGCGACACACCCACGCTGTATCGGATTGTAGGCAAACACCCGCGAACCGTATGGGCAAGGGGCATGGCGCCCTATCGTCATTTCGCCCTGTGCAAAATGGCAGGTCGATTGAGAGCCAACCCCTGGAGACACCATGCCCGCCCAAGCCGAGAAACCCGAGAACTGCCGCATCAATTATGTGGAGCTGAACGTCAGCGACATTGACAAAGCCAAAGCCTTTTACGGCAAGGCGTTCGGCTGGACGTTTACCGACTACGGCCCGCAGTACACCGAGTTCTCTGACGGGGCGATGAAAGGCGGCTTTACGACACAGGCCGCGCCCTCACCCGCCGGCGGGCCGCTGGTGGTTTTGTATGCCGACAGGCTGGAGGCCGCCCGCGACAGCGTGCTGGCTGCGGGCGGCACCATCAAGCTGGAGATTTTTGCCTTCCCCGGCGGGCGGCGCTTTCATTTCCTGGACGCGGACGGGTATGAGCTTGCGGTCTGGTCCCAGGAATGAAGCGGGACCGGACAGAAAATATTCAAGATTTCTCAAACACCATGTCGATTCCGCCGTGGGCCGTTCGTCGTAGAGGTAGAGGGCGGCCCCGCCTTCTCTCTTCTCTCTTCTGTCTCTGTCATTCACCAAGGAAACACACCATGACCATCCCTGGCACCAACACCGTCAAGCTTCACCGCGTTCTGCAGTCCACCCCTGACCGGGTGTACCGCGCCTTCCTGAGCCCCGCCGCCATGAGCAAGTGGCTGCCGCCCAACGGCTTCACCGGCACCGTGCATGAAATGGACGCCAAGGTCGGCGGCAAGTACCGGATGTCATTCACCAACCACACCAACGGCCACAGCCACTCCTTCGGCGGCACCTACCTGGAACTCACGCCCGGCGAGCGCCTGCGCTACACCGCCAGCTTCGACGACCCCAACCTGCCGGGCGAGATGACCACCACCATCACGCTGGCCAAAGTCTCTGCCGGCGTGGAAATGCATGTGGTGCAGGAAGGTATTCCGTCAGTGATCCCCGCGGACCAGTGTTATGTGGGCTGGCAGCAGTCGCTGGTGCTGCTGGGCAAGCTGGTGGAGGTGGAGATCAACGAGTAAGGACACGCCACGGGCTGCGGCTCGCCGCCGGGCCAGCTTCAGGGCGTGGCGGCAGGTGCGCGCTGCGCAGGCCGCTGGCTGCGGACGTAGTTCAGCTCGTTCTGGGCACGCCTGTCGTTGCGGTCGAGTTCCAGGCACTGGAGGTAGATTTTTTCGGCATCGTCCCAGCGGCCTTGCTCGACATACACATAACCGAAGCCGCGCCAGGCGCGGGACAGTTCTGTGTTCTTCACGTCGGGCGGAGAAAACTCTTTGGCGGCGGCTTCGGCCTGTTCAAAAGTCTTCAGGGCCTGGGGCCAGTTGCGCTGGCCCAGGTACCAGTTGCCCAGTTCGCCCAGGTACTGCGCATTGCGCGGCGCCAGGGCCAGCGCGGCTTCCAGGGCGCTGCGCGCTTCGATCGGGCGCCTGAGTTCAATCAGCGCATAGCCCTTGAGGTACCAGGCGTCGGACCAGATCTGCGGCACGATGATGGCGCCCCGCTTGGGCTCTTGCTTGGACGCCGCCGCTTCCACGAGGTACATCAGGCTTTCCAACTGCCAGCGGCCGGTGTAGGGCCTGGATGCCTGGCCCTGGTAGCGCAGCTCATAGGCGGCGATGATTTTGTCGAGGTGCTCGGTGATGGCGCGGGCCGACTGGCCGGTCTGCACCAGCTGGGCGGCGGCCATCAGCTGCTGGCCGAGCGCGGCGTCTTCAGGGCTGAGCGCCGCGGCCGCTAGCGGGGGTGCTGCCGGCGCGGCGGGCTGGCTGAGGGCGGGGACGGCGCTCAGGAGCGAGAGCGCCGCCGCTGCCAGCCATGCCGTTGGTTGTTTTGACATTTCGCGCATCGTAAGGCTCCAGGTTAGCGGAATAGAAGTAGCAGGACGGAGCAGTGGGGCCCGGGGAGGAGGCCTTGGCCGTCAAGTTTTGCAAAACAGGAGTTGGCTGAGCTTGAACACGGGCAGGTTCAGATTGGGCCCCTGAGCGTCCATGCTGCCGCCCCCCAGCCCCGCCACGTCGACGAAATTCTCGTCTGCTTCGGAGCCCTGTTCGCGGCTAAACCAGACGACTTTTGATTTGTTTTCAAACGCTACACCGTAAATCGTGTCGGACGTTATCTTGGTGGCATACACACAGGCTTTGCGATGGTCCATGGACTGGTACCAAAGCTGCCTTGCGAACTGCATAGGGCCAGTGAGCACCGTGCCGACGAGCACCAGGACAGCGAGCACACCAGCCCGCCAATGCTTGGGGTGGTGGATTTTGGTGACCAGAACCACAAAGGTGGCGATCCACAGCAAGCCCTGTGCAAAGAGCAAGGCGAAATCCTGGGCCAGGTCGCTGTGGTAACCCTGCAGCTTGTCGAGTTCGCTCAGCAAGGTGCAGCAGATCGCACCATGCAAAACCAGCCAGGGCCAGTTGCTGTACTCGGTGCCGCGCCTAAACCTGATACCGATCACCAGGATGCTGTAAGCCACAAAAAAGAACTGGTCAACAAGATCGGCTTGCGGCACAAACCAGAGGACAGCGGCAAGAGGCAGCCATACGGCCGCTTCGCACAGCAGCCTCCTGAGGACGCCGGCAGGCTTCGCAAGAGCACCCTCAACCGGCACATCAAGATTCATGTGAAGCCCACCACGTCGTGCCACGCCTTACAGCGCCTTGCCCAGCCGCCCCACACCCTCCTCAATCTTCGCCACATCGGCCGTGGCAAAACTCAGCCGCAGCGTGGCGAGGTCGGGGTTGGCCGCGTAGAAAGGCGCGCCGGGCACAAAGGCCACGAGTTGTTCGATCGCCTTCTTCGCGAATTCGCCGGCGTCCTTGCTTTTGCCACCCGCGCCCGTAAGGCGGGCCCAGAAAAACAAACCGCCTTGCGGCTGGGTGAATTCAATCGCGTCGCCGAGTTCGCGTTTCAAGGCATTGCCCATGGCGGTGGCGCGTTCGCCATACACCTTGCGCACGCGCTGGAGGGTGTCGGGCATGCGGCCGGCCTTGAGGTATTGGGCGGCGGTGGCCTGGGCGAAGGTGCTGGTGTGGGCGTCGCTGAACTGCTTGCACATGGTGGCCTTGGCCAGCAACTCGGCGGGGGCGACCATCCAGCCTACGCGGAGACCCGGGCTCAGTACCTTGCTGAGGGAGCCGCAGTGGGCGAGCAGCTCGCGGCTGCCGGGCACGGTGGGGCTCAGGGCCAGCAGCGAGGGGGGTGGGGCTTCACCGAAGTAGAGATCGCCGTAAGGATCATCTTCAACGATGAGGGTCTGGTGCTTCACGGCCATGGCCAGCACCTGCTTGCGGCGCTCCAGGCTCAGCAGCGCGCCGCTGGGGTTGCCGAAGGTGGGGATCAGGTAGACAAACTTGGGCTTGTGCTGGGCGATGAGTTTTTCGAGCTCGTCGGTCTTGACGCCGTGGGCATCGATGGGCGCGCTGATGAGTTCGGCGCCGTAAAGGCGAAAGCACTGGATGGTGGCGAGGAAGGTCGGGCCTTCGACGATGACCTTGTCGCCGGGGGAGATCATGGTCTTGCCGAGCAAATCAAGCGCCTGCTGGCTGCCGGTGGTGACGATGAGGTGCTCGGGGGCGACGTCTTTGGCACCCTTGGTGGCCATGAAGGCGCTGAGCTGTTCGCGCAGCGGGCCGTAGCCTTCGGTGGCGCCATATTGCAGCGCGCCGCCGGGCTCTTCGCTCAAGGCTTTGTTGCTGGCTTCCTGGATGCCGGCCACGTCGAACATGGCGGGGTCGGGGAAGCCGCCGGCAAAGCTGACGATGCCGGGCTTGCCCAGCAGTTTGAAGAGTTCGCGGATGGCGGAGGTTTCAACGTTGTTGAGGCGGTCGGCAAAGTGCAGGGGCATGTTCGGTTTCTCGCTTTCTGGGCTGCATTGTCGCCAATTTGGGCGCGGCCTGCCCGCGGCCGGGCCGGGCGGGCAGTGGTTGACAGAGTGTTGGTCTAGAGTAATACTCTAGTCATGAGCTCCGCCGCTACCCCATCCTCCACTGCATCCACTCGCGATCGCCTGCTTGAGGCCGCCACCAAGGTGTTCCTGGCCCAGGGCTTCACGGCCGCCTCCATGGACATGGTGCGCCAGGAGGCCGGCGTGAGCAACGGCAGCCTGTATCACCACTTCCCGACCAAGGCGCTGCTGGCCGATGCGCTGTATGCCCACATGCTGCGCGACTTCCATGCGGCGCTGATGCAGCCGATTGCCGGCAAGGCCTCGGCCCAGGCCGGCGTGAAGGGCCTGGTGCGCGCCTACATCCAGTGGGTACTGCAGCACCCGGACCAGGCGCGGCTGCTGCACGCGCTGCGCCGCGGCGGCGACATGACGGACGGTGCCGAGACCAGCACCGCCAACGAGCAGGCCTTTGGTGCGCTAAAAACCTGGATGGAACAGCGTGTGGAAGCCGGCGAGTTGCGGCCTATGCCGTTTCATGTGTGGATGGCGCTGGTGTTCTCGCCGGCGTTTTCGCTGACGCAGCGCTGGGTCAACCAGCCTGTGCCGGCCGTCGCGCCCAAGCTGCGGGCCGCGCTGGAACACGGCGCCTGGATGGCCGTGGCGGCCTGACCGATACCCGGGAACCCCACCCCAAGAACCCCAGAGAAATTCAACAAGGAGTGTCCGTATGAAAGTCGTAAACGTTCACCAACGCCTGCTGCATGCGAGCCCCGAACGCGTGGGTACGCTGATTGACTCGCTGGGTTCTCCGGCGGATGCGCTATGGCCGGGGTGGGACTGGCCGCGCATGAAGTTCGACAGGCCGCTGGCCGTAGGCGCCATCGGCGGCCATGGCCCGATACGCTATACGGTGGAGGCCTACACACCGGGCCAGTCGGTGCGCTTCCGGTTCACCAGGCCCAAGGGGTTTGATGGCTGGCACGGCTTTGAGGTATTGGACGCTACGCCCGCGCATTGCGTGCTCGAGCATCGCATCGAGATGCGAACGCGCGGCGCTGCCCTGCTCTACTGGCTGTTGGTCATAAGGCCGCTGCACGACGTGTGCGTGGAGGACGTGCTGTCGCAGACCCAGGTCTCGCTGGGCATTGAGCCCCGGCCTGTAGCGCGGACGGCGGGTGTACGGCTGCTGCGCTGGCTGGCCTCGGGCGGCCGCCGCCGGCCGGCACCGCCTTTTGCGGGGAGCCGGCATGCCCGCTGAGCAACCGGATGAGCTGCTGCGCTTCGGCCGCGAGGTATTGAGCCGGCAGCCTTTCAGCGCGCTGCTGGCCGCGCGGCTCGACGCCTTTACGCCCGGCAGCGCGGAGCTGTCGGTGCCGGTGGTGCCCGGCTTGCTGCAGCAGCATGGCTTTGTGCACGGCGGTGTGCTGTCTTATCTCGCGGACAATGCGCTGACCTTTGCCGGCGGTTCGGTGCTGGGCGATTCGGTGACGGCCGAGTTCAAGATCAACTACCTGCGGCCGGCCAGGGATGCCGAGCGCCTGCTGGCCGTGGCCACGGTGGTGGGCAGCGGCAAGACACAGGCGGTGTGCCGCTGCGATATTTTTGTGCTGCGCGGTGAGGAGCGCACGTTGTGCGCCGCGGCGCAGGGCACGATTCGCAAGGCGGCCTAGGGACTGTTAACAGACCCCAGGCCTCGCAAAATGCGGTGCCGGCGGGACAGTACAAGCCGGGCCATTTGATCGCCCTTGAACGATATATTGACAATATTGCATAAAAACGATATTGTGCAAATATCACTCAAAGGTGGTATTAATGAGCACGCTTCAAACCTTTCCCGTTCAGACATCGGCACAGCTGTCGGTGCATTTGAAATCGCTGCGAAAAGCACGCGGGCTGACGCAGACCGCGTTGGGTCAGCGCATAGGCGTCAAACAAGTCCGCATGGCCGATATTGAAAAAAACCCCGGCGCGGTAAGCCTCGACCAGTTGCTTCAGGTGTTGCACGCGCTGGATGCGCGAGTGCTGCTGGCAGACTTGCGGCGCTATGCCGAAACCGACGCACCACCCGCCCCCACTGCGAACAGCCCCACGGCCGATTGGTAGCCGGGGAAAACGCTTGAAAAAATCATGACGAGACAGTTTCAAAAGGTGGCCCATGGCATTCGCCGATCTTGATGTGTGGATGAACGGCCAGCACGTGGGCCTGTGGTTCTGGACGCGCACCGGCACCCCGGGCTTTCGCTACGACGAGAACTGGCTGCGCTCGCCCCAGGCGCGCCCGCTGTCGGTCTCGCTCCCCATGCCGGCCGGCGGCGGCGACGTGATGGGCGCCAAGGTCGAGCATTACTTCGACAACCTGCTGCCCGACAGCGGCCGCATCCGCGAACGGCTGCGGCGGCGCTTCGGGACCTCTTCCATTCGCGCGGCCGACCTGCTGGCCGCCGTGGGCCGTGATTGCGTGGGCGCGCTTCAGCTGATGCCGCAAGGCCTGCAGCCACCGCCGCACGACCGCATCGACAGCACGCCGCTGAGCGATAACCAGGTGGAGAAGTTGCTGGGCGAGGTAACCGGGGACGGCGCGGAAGGCGCCTCGCTGGCGGATGATTTCCGGATCTCGATTGCCGGCGCGCAGGAAAAAACAGCACTGCTGCGCATAGGCCAGCGTTGGCACCTGCCTTCGGGCTCTACGCCGACCACGCACATCTTCAAGCTGCCCTTGGGCCTGGTGGGCAATATGCGCGCCGACATGACGGACTCAGTGGAAAACGAGTGGCTCTGCGCCACCCTGCTGGGGGAACTGGGGTTTGAGGTCGCGCCCACACAGATGGGCCGCTTCGGCGATCGAAAAGTGCTGATCGTGGAGCGCTTCGACAGGCGCTGGATGGACGGCGGCGCATGGATCGCGAGGTTGCCGCAAGAGGATTTCTGCCAGGCCACCGGGACGCCCGGCGACCTCAAGTATGAAAGCGATAGCGGCCCCGGCATACGCGCGGGCCTGGACTTGCTGGGCGGTGGCAGCAATGCACGCGCGGACGCACTGCATTTCGCGCAGGCCCAGCTGGCCTTCTGGATCATGGGTGCCACCGACGGCCATGCCAAAAACTTCTCCATCTTCCTGGAGCGCGGCGGCAGCTTTCGCATGACGCCGCTGTACGACGTGCTGTCGGCCTGGCCCATCATCGGCAATGGCCCCAACCAGGTCAGCCCGCGCCGCGCCCGCCTGGCCATGGCCTTGCGCAACAAGAACGCGCACTACCACCTGCACGAAATTCACACCCGCCACTGGGAAGGCCTGGCGCGGCAAAGCGGTGTTCCGGGCGCCTTCGACCAGATGGTCGCGCTGGTGCTGCAGGTGCCTGATGCGCTGGACCGCGTGGCCGCGCAGCTGCCGGCGGACTTCCCGGAACCGGTGTTTGCGGCGATACGCCGCGGCATGCTGGCGCAGGCCGAAAAGTTTGTGGATGAGCTGCCATGATGGAGCTGATGACCGGGCATCTTTCCCAACCCTCGGCCCACCGTGCCTACATCGCCCGCATCAACCGGGTGGTGGACCACATCAGCGCCAACCTGGCCGGCACGCTGGACTTGCAGGCGCTGGCCGACGTGGCGCATTTCTCGCCCTGGCATTTCCACCGCGTGTTCCAGGCAGTGACGGGCGAAAGCCTGGCCGACTGCGTGCGCCGCCTGCGGCTGGAGGCCGCCGCGCAGCGGCTGATTTTTACGCCGCAAACCGCATTGCAGATAGCGCTGGACGTGGGCTTTGCTTCAGCCGAGGTCTTCAGCCGGGCCTTTCGCGCCCACTTCGGCATGACACCCACGGTTTGGCGGCGCGGCGGCTGGCGCGACTGGGCGGAGCGCCACCAGATTGAACTGCGCAAGATTCATCAAGCCCAGCACAAGGCAAGTCAAGACGTGGCGGCGACGCTGTTCAAAGATAGAAACCTCTGGCCCGCCGGGCCGGTTTCATCTGAAAGAGGCTTGACGACCATGCACATCGAACTGAAGACCTTCCCCGCCATGCGCCTGGCTTACCTGCGCAACACCGGCCCTTACGGCCCGGCTGTGGCGCAGCTGTGGCAGCGCTTTGCCGCCTGGTGCGGCCAACAGGGTTACATGAACCCGCGCCGCAAGATGTACGGCATCAGCCAGGACAACCCCGAGATCACGCCGCCCGAGAAATGCCGCTATGACGCCTGCATAGAGGTGGACGGCAACTTCAAGCCGCAAGGCGACATCGGCGTGCAAAACTTCGGCGGCGGGCGCTATGCCTGCGGCCGCTTCACGGGCCGGCCGGGCAACGACGTGCACGACGCCTGGACGCATATGTTTGCGGTGTGGCTGCCGCAAAGCGGCTACCAGCCCGACAACAACCCGGCGCTGGAGCTCTATGAAGAAGACTTTGTGGTGGACCCCAAAACCGGCGCCTTCAGCTGCTGGCTGTGCGTTCCGGTGCGGGCGCTCTGAGAATCAATCGATGCGGATATTGGCGCGCGCCACCAGGGCGCGGTAGCGCGCGATCTCCGTATCCATCACGTCGCGCAATGCCTGCGGGCCCAGCATGGCGGGCTCCATGGATTGCAGCTGCAGCTTCTTGCGCACTTCGGGCTCGGCCATCACGGCTGTGAGCGCGTGCAGCACCCGGTCGCGCACGGCAGGCGAAATGCCGGCGGGCGCGGCGACCGCATACCAGCCATCCAGCAGGGCCGAGGACAACTGCAATTCGCCATACGCAGGCACGCCGGGCATGTAGGTCGAGCGCTTTTCGCTGACGACCGCCAGGGCGCGCAGCTTGCCGGACTGCACCAGCGGGTTGACCGCCGCCATGGTGTCTATGCCCAGGGCGACGTCGCCGCGCACCACGCCGATGTCGGCCTCGGCGCTGCCTTTGTAGGGGATGGCGGACAGCTTCACACCGGCGGCGTCGGCCAGCAGCTCGCCGGCCAGGTGCGGCGCGGAGCCGGAACCAAAGGTGGCGTAAGTCAGAGTGCCCGGATTCGCCTTGGCTTTGGCCAGGATGTCCTTGAGGGTTTTGTAGGGGCCGGTGAAGGACGTCACCAGCACCAGCGACGTGCGCGCGACCATGGCAATGGGCGAGAGCTGCTTGAAGGGGTCATAGCCGAGTTTGCTGCGCACGGCAGGGTTGACGGTGTAGCTGCTGGAGCCTGAGAACAGCAGCGTATAGCCGTCGGGCTCGGCCGCGCTGACCATGACCACGCCGATGGCGGTGGAGGCGCCGGGCTTGTTGTCGATGATGACCGGCTGGCCCAGGCGGGCACTGAGCCGGTCGCCGATGATGCGGGCCGACACGTCGGTGCCGCCGCCCGGCGGAAAAGGAACGACCAGTCGTATGGGCTTGGTGGGCCAGGCCTGCGCTTGGCCCTGCGCCTGCGCTTGCGACACGCCCGCAAGCACGAGGGCCAATGCGGCGGCCCCAAGAACAAGCGCGCGGCGCGAAGAGCGTTGTGGGGTGGATGGCATGGGCATCTCCAGGAGGGTTTGAGGCAACACAATAAAACTCAGGCAGCCGCGCGCGCGGCGTGCCAGGGCAGCCCGGCGGACGCGCCCAGGTCCCAGTACAGGCCGGCCATGATGCGCAGGCCTTCGCGCGCCACGGGCGCGAGCAGGTGCTCGTCGGGCGCATGCTGCGCGCAGGCCGGGTAGGAATGCGGCACCCACAGCGTGGGCAGGCCCAGCAGGTCGGCGAACACATCATTGGGCAGGGAGCCGGCGAGGTTGGGCAAGGTGACCACATCCTTGCCGCTGCTCAGCCCGATGGAGCGCTGCGCCCAGCCCACCCACGGGTGGTCGAGGTCCAGGCGCGTGGCCGCACCGGTGAGGGTGATCTCGACTTCGACCCGATGGAAGCCATAGCGGTCCAGGTGCTTGCGCAGGATGTCCGCGAGGTCCTTGTAAGGCGTGCCGACCACAAAGCGCAGCTGGCAATGGGCCACGGCCTCGCCGGGGATGGCATTGACGGGGCGCTGCGGCGAGCCGGCGCCCAGCGCCAGCACCTCGATGGTGTTCCAGCCGATCAGGCGTTCGGCAGTGCTGAGGCCGGGCTCGCCCCAGCGGGCTTCGAGAATGGGGTCATCCTCGCCGCCGCCGATGTCCACAGTGGCCAACGCGCGGCGCACGGACGAGGACAGCAAGGGGGGCTTGAGGGCCGACACCTGGATGCGGCCGCGCGCATCGACCAGCGAGGCCACCGCACTGGCCAGCACGGTGGCCGGGTTCAGCAGCGCGCCGCCCCAGTTGCCCGAGTGATAGGCCCTGTCGCGCGCGCGCAGCCGCAGGCTGAAGTTGACTGCGCCGCGCGAACCCAGGAACAGCGTGGGCTTGGCGGCGTGCACGCGCGGGCCGTCGCAGGCGATCAGCAGATCGGCGCCGAGCTGGGCGCGCTGGCTTTCGCAAAAGGCATGCAGGCCGGGCGAGCCGGCTTCTTCGCCCATCTCGAGCAGCAGCGTGACGTTGTAGCCAAGGCGCCCTTCCCTCGCCTTGATCACGGCGGCCAGCGCGCCGAGGTTGACGGTGTGCTGGCCCTTGTTGTCGGCGGTGCCGCGGCCGTACCAGCGCTCGCCTTCGCGCAGCAGCTCCCAGGGCTGCAGCCCTTCGCGCCATCGGCCTTCCTGGCCGCTGACCACATCGCCGTGGCCGTAAGTGAGTACGGTCGGCAGGGCCGTGTCTTCCACGCGGCGCGCGACCAGGAAAGGGCCGGCTCCCTCGACAGGATTAGGCAGGATGCTGCAGGAAAAGCCGAGTGCGCGCAGCGAGTCGCTCATCTCGCCGCGCAGGTAGTCGTCAAGCGCGGGGTTGGGTTTGCCGGAGTCGCTTTCGGTGCGCAGCGCGACGCGTCTTTGCAGCGCATCGAAAAAATGGCCGTCGTCAAACCAGGCGGTGGCGGCGTCAAGGCAGTCGGATCTCTGCATGTTTCATCGTTTCATTGGTGCCGCGGGAAGCAAGGGGCAAACTCAAAAGTCTCAAAAGTCAAAAGCGCGACATGAAACCAAATGTAAGAAGAATCGGCCTTTACTACAATGAGAGATATCGCAACAAAGGTTTGCCTTTTTGGCAAACCACGTGTTCACTCGCCCTGCTTTCCCTGACCGCCTTCGTATGAAAACCTCTTTTTTCAGCACGCAGATCCGCTACTTCCTCGAGGTGGCCCGCACCGGATCGGTCAGCCAGGCCGCGGGGCAGCTGCATGTGGCCGCCTCGGCCGTGAGCCGCCAGGTCGGCAAGCTTGAAGACCAGCTGGGTTGCGCCCTGTTCGAGCGAAGGGCGCGCGGCATGGTGCCCACGGATGCGGGCGAGCGCCTGATGGCCTATGTGCGCACGGGCAGCGAGGACGCCGAACGCGTGATGGAACAGGTGCGCGGCCTGGCGGGCTTTGGCGCACGACGCGTGCGCGTGGCTTGCACCGAAGGCTTCGCGACGGGCTTCATGCCGGAGGTGATCACGGGCTTCAGGCGCAGTCATCCCGAGGCCCTGATTGAACTGAGCGTGGCCTCGCCCGAAAACGTCAGCCGCCTGCTGCTGCAAGGCGAGACCGACGTGGCGCTCAAGTACACGGTAGCGCCGGAAAAAGGCATGACGGTGCGGCATGCGGCCACGGCACCCATCTACGCGATGATGCTGCCCACGCATCCGCTGGCACGGGCCCGCGTGTTAACGGTGGCCGCCGTGGTGAAGTACCCACTGGGTATGAGCGCCAAAGGCATGACGGGGCGCCAGCTCTTCGACATGGCCGTGAGCGTGCAGGGCCTGCAATACCAGGCTTCGGTGGTCAGCAATTTCTCATCGGCTTTGCTGCCCAGCGTGCGCGGCGATGACATCATGCTGTCGGGCTACCTGACGGCCGCGCACCTGGTGCGCCAGGGCCGGCTGGTCGCCGTGCCTTTTGCCGAGCCGCAGCTGAGCCAGCGCGTGCTGCAGGTCCTGTCGCTGCAGGGGCAGACGCCGGCGCCGCTGGTACAGGACTTCACGACGCAATTGATTGCCGCGATACGCCAGTCGGGCGACGGCATGGTGCCGGCGCGCAGGCGCAGCACGAAAAAAAGCGGCTAGCGCCCTGCCCCCTGATTCCTCCCTCCCCCGCTGGGGGAGGGCTGGGGCTGAGTGCTGCGGCTCCAGGTGCGCCTGCGCGCATCTGGACAGCGCGAAGAAGCCCAGGCTCCGACTGGGCGGCGGTCTGCAAGACGGGGCCAGCGGCCTTCAACCATACTCCGGCGAAATTTCAAACGCCGCAAGCCCCCATCCCTGCCTTCCCCCAGCGGGGGAAGGAGTAACTCGCATACAGTCAGCGCCGCATCTTTTTTTACAGGCCCGGCAGAGGCAGCAGCTTGCCTTCAGCCGATGATGGCGGCGCCACGCGCAGCACGTGCGACAAGGTGGGCGCGATGTCCACCACCTCCACACGTGCATCAATGCGGCCGGGTTTGATCCAGGCGGGGCCGTACAGGAGGATGGGGACTTGCGTGTCGTAGGGATGCGGCGAGCCGTGCGTGGCAACCGTGTTGCCGAACATCCAGCCGGGCTTGAGCGAGTACTGCACGTCACCCGAAACATCCGCGTGCCAGGACTTGCGGATCTGATCGAAGAAAGGCGCGCCGGCGCGGCTGCCGCTTTGCAGTTCGCGCCGGGTGTAGGCCGCGACAAAGCCGGGCTCGGCCATCAGCAGCGCGCGGGCTTCTTCGGCCAGGGCGTCGGCATTGGCCTGCTTTTGCGCGATGAGCTGTTTGTCGAACAGCACGCTGGAGCCTGAAAAGCCGGCGGCCCACTTGCCCGGGCCGAAGCGTTTTTCAAGACCCGCATTGATGCGGCCCAGCACCTGGCTGCTGTTGACGCGGCCGGACTCACGGCCCTGGCTGGCGTTGTACTCCGGCGCGGGCATGAAGCCGTGATCGGCGGTGAGCACGGCGATGTAGTTGTCCTTGCCGACGCGCGCATCCAGGTCGCGGAAGAAAGCCTGCAGCAGGCGGTCCAGCTGCAGCAGGTGGTCATGCGAGAGGCGCGACTCGGCGCTGAAGGCATGGTTCACATAGTCATGCCCCGAGAGGCTCACGGAAAGAATGTCGGGAACGTCGTCCTGGCCCAGCTGCTCACCGGCAATCGCCGCACGCGCGAAGTCCAGCGACATCGCATCGACAAAGGGGCCGCGCAACAGCGAGGTGTAAAAGCGCGGGCCGGGTGCGCTGTCGTCCTCGGCGCCGAACATGGCCGGCAGGCCGCCGCCGGCAGGGCCGTACCAGGCTTGCTGGTCGGGCAGCGAACGGGCATACGCCGCTTCGGGCAGCACGGCCTTCCATTCGGTTTTGAAGTAGCGGTCGGCAGGCCTGGCGGCGTTGAAGCTGTCGACCCAGGCCGGGTGCGCGGACATGTAGTGCGTGCTGGAGGCGAACTGGCCGGTGGCGCCCATGTACATATAGGCGACGCCGGTTTTGCCTGCGGGAAGGATGGCGCCGCGGTCCTTGCCCGAAATGCCTATGACCTTTGAGCGGCTGTCGACGCGCCGCAGCACGTCGCCCACGGTTTCGGCCTTGAGGTTTTTCGGGCTGGTGCCGTCAAGCGCGTTGGTGGCATGGCCGATGTAGGTGGCCGAGGTGTCGCCGGTGCAGTACACGGGCTCGGCGGTAACGGGGTCGCGCCAGTCGTTGCCGATGATGCCGGTGCGGTGCGGGTAGGCGCCGGTGAGCATGGTGGCATGGCCGGCCGCGGTGACGGTGAAGGCATGGCCGTAGTGCGCGTTGGCGAACCAGGCGCCGCGATCCAGGAAACGCGCGAAGCCGTCGGGCGCGAGCTGGTCGCGGTAGTCCACCACCTGGCGCTGCGGCAGGCCGTCGACGACCAGGAAGACCACAAGCTTGGGACGCGGCGCGGCGCCTGCCGTGGTGCCGGGTGCGGCAGTGCAGCCGGCCAGCAGCGCGGCGGTGAAGGAGGCCGCCAGCAGTCGTAAAAGTGTGTGTGCTTTCATGGCTGCGATGCTAAAGCAGATCAGGCCGGGTCGCCTCCGTATTGACCCGCGCCTGGCGCATCACGACTGGCTTGCTGCGCTGTCGTCGGCCGCGCGCATCATGCACGCCTTGCCGCCGCCGAGTTGCAAGAAAATGTTGCAGCTTTTTTGAATCGGTTTTTTTGCCACTATTCACGGGTAACTTTTAAGCTCGGCAATTGACGGGGTTTTTGGTTCTGCGGCACGATGTCTCCATGGTGAACAGCATCGCGCCTTACGCGGCGCCCCCGGGACACATTGAAGTTGAGCGCGTGGTGACGGCCAGCATCTGCCACATGAAGGAAGGCATCTACGCGCAGATGGAAGACATTCGCGCGCACTCCCTGCCGCGCAACGCCGAAGGCGGCATCCATGCCATCCTGCACTACCAGAGCGGCTGGTTCGTCCATTGGGCGGAAGGCCCGTCTGCAGAAATACGCGCCCTGCTGCTGCGCATGGCCGGCGACCCGCGCCACCACTCGCCCCATACGCTGCACAGCAGCCGCGGCCGGCGCATACTGCCCACGCCCTGGTCCATGGTGATGTCGCAAGCCACCGAGTCGGCCGTGCAGTTCGGCCGCCGCGTGATGGCGCTGCGGGAGCAATTTGAAAAAGGCGTGCAGTACGCGCCCTCCTCCGTGCTGCGGCGCCTGTCGGCGCCCATGCAATTGCCTCAAGCGCAAGGCCTGGCCGACCCCGAGGCTTTTCACCGCGTCGGCATTTGCGCGGCGGGCGGCAACGATGCCTTCTCAGTGGTCGGCTGGCTCGCGCAACAGCGCGGCGTGGCTGTGGCGAAACGGCGCTTCGCAGGCGAGCAGGACATGGACGGCAGCAGCGAGTACGTGGAGTTCATGGAGGGCGGCCATCCCTGCCGCATGATCGCCGTGGCGCGCAACGGCCTGACCCACGGCCTGCGCCGCGCCTTCCTGCCCGACTGGCCGTATTTTGTGATGCTGTTTTCAGGTGCGTCCAAATTCGATGATGCGCTGATGGGCCGCATGGCCGCTGCCTGCGAAGGCCTGCCGGCCACGCCGACCCTGCTGGGCATCGCACCCCATTCCGAAGCACACCAGCGCATGCAGGCCATGGCCGCTCAGGCACACCTGACTTATGTCACGGCCGGCACCGCCAGGCCTGACGAGTACCCCACCATCTGGCGGGCCGTGCAGGATCAGCTTCAGCGCGCCGGCGAGCCGCCGAGCTCGGTGTGGGACGTGCCGCGCATGGTGGCTTGAAACCCGCGGCAGACCCGCCCAGGCGGCCGTGCGCCTTTACACTGCGGGGCATGAAAAAAGAAGCCATCGCCCCTTTCTTCGCCACGCTCAAGGCGGCCAACCCCATGCCGGTGACCGAGCTTGAATACACCAGCGTGTTCGAGCTGCTGGCGTCCGTGCTGCTGAGCGCGCAGGCGACCGACGTGGGCGTGAACAAGGCCACACGCAAGCTCTACCCGGTGGCCAACACACCGCAGGCCATCCTCGACCTGGGACTGGAAGGGCTGGAGTCCTATATCCGCACCATAGGGCTGTACCGCACCAAGGCCAAAAACCTGCTGGCGACCTGCGAAATCCTGGTGAAGCAGCACGGCGGCCAGGTGCCGCGCACACGGGAAGCGCTGGAAGCCCTGCCCGGCGTGGGCCGCAAGACGGCCAATGTGGTGCTGAACTCGGCCTTCGGTGAAGCGGTGATGGCGGTGGACACACACATCTTTCGCGTGAGCAACCGCACCGGCCTGGCCCCCGGCAAAAACCCGCTGGAAGTCGAGATGAACCTGCTCAAGCGCGTGCCCGCCGAGTACCTGGTGGACGCGCACCACTGGCTGATCCTGCACGGGCGCTATGTGTGCATTGCGCGCAAGCCGCTGTGCTGGCAGTGCGCGGTGGCACCCTGGTGCGATTTTGAGCCCAAGACGCCGCCGCCTGCGGCTTGACGCTTCATTGAGAGCCGTGCACAAAACCCAGCGAAGCGGTCCTGGCTAGGCGCGTCGCCGCAGACAGTGCACCAGCACGGCAAGGCGGCGCAACAACGCCAGGAGGGTTTTGTGTGCGGCTCTATCGGGCAAAGGTGCCGTCCGCGCGAATCATCGTCAAGTTGACGAAACGCGAACCGAGATTGCTCTGCTTGCTGTAGGTCAGCGCAAAGCCGCCCAGGTCTTCATTGGTAAAGGTTTCCAGCGTGCTGATGAGTTTGGCGCGCGTGATGGGTGCCGGGGTTTTCTGCAGCGCGCGCACCACCAGCTTGGCGTTGAGGAAACCTTCCATGCTGTTGTAGCTGAACTTCTTGTCGGCGGTTCCCAGTATCACGGTCTGGTATTCCTTCACGACGGCGTTGCCGAGTTCGGTGAAGGGGTAAGGCACGACCTGCGAGACGATGGTGCCGGCGGCCGGCTCTTTCAGTTCGGCGTGCAGGCCCGATGACACGCTGAGCACCATGAACTGCGCGCTCGCACCCTTGGCCTTGTAGGCCTTGATGAAGGCGGCGTTGGGCTTGGCCTGGGCGATCAGCATGACGGCCTGCGGCTGGGCGGCGGCGATCACGTCGACCGCCTTGGCCACGTCCACCGTGCCGCGCGGCACCGGGGCCACGGCTGCGGGCGCCGAGCCTCGCTTTTGCATGGCGGCAATGAGCGCGTCCAGGCCTTCCTTGCCGAAGGCGTCGTCCTGGTAGGCGACGGCGATCTTGTTGATGCCTATGGTCCAGGCGTGGTTGACGGCCGCCTCGATCTCGTCGGTGGTGCTGGCACGCACATGGAACACATTGGGCACATAAGGGTCGCGCAGGGATTTGGCGCCGCTGGTGTTGCCGATCTGGGCGATGCCTGCCGCCTGCACGATGGGCACGATCTTCAGCATATTGGCGGTGCCGCGAAAACCGACCAGGGCCACGGCGTTCTGCTCGATCAGGGCCTTGGTGTTGTCGGCGGTCTTGTCGGGGTTGAAGCCGTCGTCCAGGCTCACGAGCTTGATCTTTTCGCCGCGTATGCCGCCCTTTTTGTTGATGTCGTCAAAGTAAGCGTTCATGCCGCGTACATAGTCGGTGGTGAGCGCGGCGCTGGTGCCCGAAAGGTCGCCCGAGTGGCCCAGGATGATGTCGGCCGAAGCGCCCATGCTGACGGCGCACAGAAAAAAACCGGCCAGCACACGGCCGGCCTTTGAAAAATTCACAACTGTCATGAAACGATCCCTAGCTCTTGCTGATAAAAAACTTGTTTGTTGTTGTCAAATAAAAAACCGGCACCAGGCCGGTCTCACCCAGGCGCGCAGTGGATGTCAGGCGTCAACCTTGACCTTGGCCTGCTCGGCCACCTGCGCCCATTTCTTTTGCTCGGCCTTGATGAAGGTGGCAAATTTTTCGGTGCTGMCGCCGCCGTCTTCGGCGCCGTACTGCTCCATTTTTTCCTGCACGTCGTGCATGGCCAGCACTTTGTTGACGTCTTCGTTCATGCGCTGCACCATGGCGGGCGGCATTTTTGAAGGGCCCATGAGGCCGTACCACACGGTGGCCTCGAAGCCGGGAAAGCCCGACTCGGCCATGGTGGGCACATTGGGATGGCCCTTGGCGCGCTTGAGGCGCGTCTGCGCCAGCGCAATGGCCTTGCCGCTTTTGACGTGCGGTGTGGCCGAGGTCATGGTCTCAAAGCAGTAGTTCACCTGCCCGCCTATCAAATCGACCAGCGCCGGGCCCGAGCCGCGGTAAGGAATGTGCAGCGCAAAAATTTTCGCCTGCAGCTTGAACATCTCGAGTGCAAAGTGCTGGGCCGAACCGCCCCCGGCCGAGGCGAAGCTGATCTGGCCCGGCTTGGCCTTGCACAGCGCGACCAGGTCCTTGACGGTCTTGGCGGGCTGGTCGGCATTGCAGATCAGCATGTTGGGCGTGACGCCGACCATGCTGATGGGAACAAAATCCTTGTCGGCGTTGTAGCCCAGCTTGAGGCCCAGCGCCGGCGCCAGCGCGTGGCTGTTGATGTGGGCCATGAGCAGCGTGTTGCCGTCGCCGGCCTGCTTGGACACATAGTCGGCCGCGATGACGCCGGCGGCGCCGCCCTTGTTCTCGATCACCACCGAGGTGTTCCACATGGTGGAGAGCTTTTGCCCGACCACGCGCGCCAGCGCATCGGTGCCGCCGCCCGGCGGGAAACCCACGATGATGCGGACCGGGCCGGACGGCAGGGTCTGCGCCTTGAGCATGGGTGATGCCACCAGGGCGGCCGTGGCCGCCGTCGCGCTGATAAAGGTTCTGCGTTGCATGGTTTCCCTCTGGTTCAGTAGTAGAACGAAGCTAAGTGACAGTTTGAAGGCGAGAACTTTGAATAGCGGTGGCGGCTCTCAGGCCGCCTTGCGCTGCGGCACAACGGCCGCGTGGCTCGAGAAATGGTCCATGGCGGCCTGCACGCCCGAACCGGCGAGCTTGACGCCTGCAAGTTTCAAGCCCATCTCGCAGCCGGCCAGCGCGGCCATCAGCGTGAGGTCGTTGCAGTCGCCCAGGTGGCCGATGCGGAACATGCGGCCCTTGACCTTGCCCAGTCCGGTGCCCAGCGAGCAGTCGAAGCGCTCGTAAATGATTTTGCGCACCGCGTCGGCGTCGACGCCTTCAGGTGTCATCACACCGGTGAGCACGGGCGAATACACGGCCGGGTCGGCGCACTGGATCTGCAGGCCCCAGGCATTGACCGCCGCGCGCACGCCCACGGCCCAGCGCTGGTGGCGCGCGAACACCGCTTCGAGGCCGTGCTCGAGCAACATGTCGCAGGCTTCGCTGAGGGCGTACAGCAGGTTGGTGTTGGGGGTGGACGGCCAGTAGCCGGTCTTGTTCATCTCGATGATTTCATCCCAGGCCCAGAAGGCCTTGGGCAGCGTGGCCTTTTTGCTGGCTTCGATGGCCTTGGCGGAAACCGCGTTGAAGCTGATGCCGGGCGGCAGCATCAGGCCTTTTTGCGAGCCGCTGATGCTGACGTCCACGCCCCACTCGTCGTGGCGGTAATCGGCCGAGGCCAGGCCGGAGATGGTGTCGACCAACAAGAGTGCCGGGTGTTTTGCCGCATCAATGGCCTTGCGCACGGCAGCGATGTTGCTGGTAACACCGGTGGAGGTTTCGTTGTGCACCACACAGACGGCCTTGATGCTGTGCTGGGTGTCGGCTTTCAGGCGCTCTTCAATCAACGCGGCCTGCACGCCGTGGCGCCAGATGTCGGCGCCGGGATAGCTGATGACTTCAGTCTTCAGGCCCAGGCGGGTGGCGAGCTTTTGCCACAATGCGGCGAAGTGGCCGGTTTCGTACATCAGCACGTGGTCGCCGGGGTTCAGGGTGTTGGACAGGGCCGCTTCCCAGGCGCCGGTGCCCGAAGCCGGATAAATGATGACGGGCTGTTTGGTCTGGAAGATTTTGCGGATGTCGGCCAGGACCTTCAGGCCCAGCGCCGCGAACTCAGGACCGCGGTGGTCGATGGTGGGCAGGCTCATGGCCCGCAGGATGCGGTCAGGCACCGGCGAAGGGCCGGGGATCTGCAAAAAATGGCGCCCCGTGGGGTGGAAGTCCAGCGTCAACATGGCGGTCTGCTCCTGAAGTAAGTCGCTATTTTTTGCATACAAAATTCATTTGTCAATACATCAAAGGACTACGTTCCTTGTAAACCAGATTTGACACAGGGAAATTTTGCATACAAAATTTGCGAATGGCTGCTGAAATCATCCCCATCCCGCGTGCGGCGCTGCATGAACAGGTAGCGCACCGGCTGCGCCAGATGCTGGTGGAAAACCGCATCCAGCCCGGCGCCAAACTCAATGAGCGCGAACTCAGTGAGGTGCTCAACGTCTCGCGCACACCGCTGCGCGAGGCCATCAAGATGCTGGCAGCCGAAGGTTTGGTGGAACTGCTGCCGAACCGCGGCGCGATCGCGGTGGAGCTGACCGAAGCCGACGTACTCAACACCTTCGAGGTGATGGCCGGTCTGGAAGCGCAGTCGGGCGAACTGGCGGCCGAGCGCATCACCGAAGCCGAGCTGGCGGAGATCAAGGCCATGCATTTCGAGATGCTGGCCGCCTACACGCGCCGCGACCTGCCCAATTACTACCGGCTCAATGCCGCCATCCACAACGCCATCAACGCGGCGGCCAAAAACCCGGTGCTGGCCAGCACCTATGCGCAGGTCAACGCGCGGCTGCAGGCGCTGCGCTTTCGCTCCAACCAGGATGAAGAGAAGTGGAAAGCCGCCGTGAAAGAGCACGAACTGATGATTGAAGCCCTGACGGCGCGAGACGCGCCCGCCATGCGGCGCGTGCTGCTGGCCCACCTGGCCAACAAGCGCGAGGTGGTGGTGCAGCAGCTGCGAGCCATCAATGCCACCAGCAACAAGAGCAGCGCCAAGGCCTGAGCCCGGCCTCCATAACAGTCCTCCACTAAAAAGGCGAAACGCCGCGATGAACGCCCCCCTCCCCCTCAAGGTCAGCCGCGAGGCTGCGGCCCAGGCTTATGACGACGTGGCTCGCGTCAGCAATGAAGTTGCCGGCAAGCTGGCCGCGCGCCTGGCCGCCGAAACCCGGGGCGAGGTGCTGTTCTCGCCGGCGGACCGCGGGCGCTACGCCACCGATGCGTCCATCTACCAGGTAACCCCTGTGGGCGTATTTGTGCCGCGCACGGACGATGACGTGAAAGCCGCGCTGGACATCTGCCGCGACCTGCAGGTGCCCATCGTCCCGCGCGGCGGCGGCACCAGCCAGTGCGGGCAGACGGTGGGCGCCGGTCTGGTCATCGACCACGCCAAGCACCTGCGCAACATCCTGGACGTGGACCTGGGCGAGCGCACGGCCGAGGTGCAGCCCGGCATCGTGCTGGACCACCTGAATGCATCGCTCAAGCAGCACGGCCTCTGGTACCCGGTGGATGTTTCCACCAGTGCGCAGGCCACGCTGGGCGGCATGGCCGGCAACAACTCCTGCGGCAGCCGCAGCATCGCCTACGGCAACATGGTGCACAACGTGCTGGGCGCCAGCGCCTGGCGCTCCGACGGCAGCCTGCTGGAGCTGGGGCGCTACGACACGGCAAGCGGCGCCGCGCGCGAGTTAGGCGACTATGTGAAAGCACTGTCGGACCAGCTGCGGCCTGAGCTTGAGGCGCACTGGCCCAAGGTGCTGCGCCGCGTGGCCGGCTACAACCTGGACATCTTCAACAACCAGAACGAGAAGCCCTATACCCAGGATGGCTCGGTCAACCTGGCCCACCTGCTGGTGGGCAGCGAGGGCACGCTGGCGCTGACAAAATCGCTCACGCTGCGCCTGGCCGAGTTGCCGCGCACCAAGGTGCTGGGCGTGGTGAACTTCCCGACCTTCTACAAAGCCATGGACACGGCCCAGCACATCGTGCAACTGGGCGGCGATGGCACGCTGAGCGCGGTCGAGCTGGTGGACCGCACCATGATCGAGCTCTCACTGCAAAACCCGGCCTTTGCACCCACGGTGCGCACCGCGCTCATCGGCCAGCCCGACGCGATATTGCTGGTGGAATTTTCAGGTAACTCCAAGGCGGAACTGGCGCCCAAGATGCGCCAGCTGGTCGAGCTGATGGGCGACCTGGGACTGCCCGGCTCGGTGGTCGAGATGATGGACGACGCGCCGCAGAAAAACCTGTGGGAAGTGCGCAAGGCGGGCCTGAACATCATGATGAGCCTCAAGGGCGACGGCAAACCGGTCAGCTTTATCGAAGACTGCGCCGTGCCGCTGAAGCACCTGGCCGAATACACCGATGCGCTGACGCAGGTGTTTCGCAAATACGGCAGCAAGGGCACCTGGTATGCCCACGCGTCGGTCGGCACGCTGCACGTGCGGCCCATCCTGGACATGCGGCGCGAGGGCGGCGCCAAGATGCGCGCGATTGCCGAAGAGGCTTCGGCCCTGGTGCGCCACTACAAGGGCGCCTACAGCGGCGAGCACGGCGACGGCCTGTGCCGCGGCGAGTGGATTGAGTGGCAGTTCGGGCCCAAGATCAACGAGGCCTTCGCGCAGATCAAAAATTACCTGGACCCGATCAACCTGCTGAGCCCGAATCGCATCATCAACCCGCCCAGGATGGACGATGTGCGGCTGATGCGCTTTCCGCCCAGCTACAAGGTGATCCCGATCAAGACCGCGCTGGACTGGAGCGCCTGGAATGTGCAGAACGATCCGGTGACCGAGCAGACCAGCGAGCCGGGCACAGGCGGCGACCCGGCCCAGGGCTTTGCCAAGGCCGTGGAGATGTGCAACAACAACGGCCACTGCAGAAAGTTTGATGCCGGCACCATGTGCCCGAGCTACCGCGCCACGCGCGACGAAAAACATTTGACGCGAGGGCGTGCCAACACGCTGCGCCTGGCGCTGAGCGGGCAGCTTGACGGCATCAAGGCCGAAGACGCTTTCACGAGCGAGGCCGTGCAGGAGGCCATGGATTTGTGCGTGGGCTGCAAGGGTTGCAAGCGCGACTGCCCCACCGGCGTGGACATGGCCAAGATGAAGGTGGAGTTTTTGCACCACTACAAGGGGCGGCACGGCTACACGCTGAAAGACCGGCTGGTCGCCCATCTGCCTGATTACGCCCACTGGGCCAGCCGCTTTGCACCGCTGCTCAACCTGCGCGACAAGCTGCCGGGCCTGGCCGCGTTGAGCGAAAAACTGCTGGGCCTTTCGGCGCGCCGCAGCCTGCCGCAGTGGCGCAGCGACACCTTCTGGAAGCAGCTCGAGGCATCGGGCGGAGCCGGTGCGGCTCCGCACGGCCGCATCCACACCGCCACCCGCGAGGAGGTGCTGGCGGCGACGCGGCCTGTGGTGCTTTTCGTCGACACCTTCAATGGGTTCTTCGAATCGGAAAACGCGCTGGCCGCGCTGGCCGTGCTGCAAACCGCCGGGTACACCGTGCATGTAGCCGCCAAGACCACACCCGATGGCAAGAGCCTGTGCTGCGGCCGCACCTACCTGGCCGGCGGCATGGTGGACAAAGCCAAGGACAAGGCGCGCGAAGTGGTCGGCGCCCTGCTGCCCTTCGCAGAACAAGGCATCGCCATCGTCGGCCTGGAGCCTTCCTGCCTGCTGACGCTGCGCGATGAGATGCTGGTGATGGGCCTGGGCGAGGCGGCGCAGGCCATCAGCCGCCATGCGCTGCTGCTGGAGGAGTTCCTCGCGCGCGAGTCGGCCGCCGGCAAGCTCGAGATGCTCAAGGGCCGGCTCAAGCCTGCGGCACAGCCGATTCTGTTGCACGGCCATTGCCACCAGAAGGCCTTCGGCGCGGTGAGCCCCATCCTCGAAGTGCTGAGGCTGATCCCCGGTGCACAGCCGGAACTGATCGAATCGAGCTGCTGCGGCATGGCGGGCAGCTTTGGCTATGAAGCGGGTCACTACGAGGTGTCGATGCAAATGGCCGAGTTGAGCCTGCTGCCTGCGGTGCGCAAACAACCCGGCGCGATTGTGGTGGCCGATGGAACCAGCTGCCGCCACCAGATCAAAGACGGTGCGCAGCGCGAGGCCATCCATGTCGCGGTGCTGCTGGCGCGGCAGCTGCAGGGCTAGCTTCGGTTACGGGCTCGCCCCCGGCACTTTCGGGCCGCCTTCCGGCCTCCTTCGTACAGGCGTGTCAGAATAGCCCGCAAATTATTCCAACAGGAGGGCTTCATGAACCGTTTGTGGATGCGCGTTGCTGCGCTGGCTGTTTTTCTGTCCTGCGCCGCCGCCATGGCGCAGACGATGTCCAAGGAAGAGAGCGAAAAGATCTGGGCCGAAGGCCGCGCCGCCTCCAAGGAAGGGCCGCAGGACATCGCTCTGGCCAATCAGGCCGTGCTCAAGCTGCCGGCCGGCCGCATCTTCGTGCCGCAGCCCCAGGCGGGCAAGCTGCTCAATGCCATGGGCAACCCGGGCACCGACACGCGGCTGCAGGGCCTGGTCTTTCCCGCCACGGGCGACAACTGGTTCATGACGGTGCGCTTTGAAGCTGCCGGTTATGTGAAGGACGACGACGCCAAGGACTGGAACGCCGACGACCTGCTCAAAAGCTACCGCGAAGGCACCGAGGCCACGAACGCCGAGCGCAAGAAAATGGGTTTCCCCGAGCTGGAGATCGTGGGCTGGGCTGAAAAGCCGGCCTATAGCGCCGCCACCCACCGCCTGGTCTGGGCCATGTCCAGCAAGGACCGCGGCGCGCCCGCCGGCGCCGCGCAAGGCGTGAACTACAACACCTACGCCTTGGGCCGCGAGGGCTACTTCAGCATGAACCTGGTCACGGCCCTGGACGACCTGCCGAAGGACAAGCCCGCAGCGGCGGAACTGCTGGCCGCCCTGCAGTACGACGAAGGCAAACGCTACGCGGATTTCAACTCCAAGACGGACAAGGTCGCCGAGTACGGCCTGGCAGCACTGGTACTGGGCGTGGCCGCGAAAAAACTGGGTTTCTTCGCGGTGATCGCGCTGTTCTTCGCCAAGTTCGCCAAGGTGATCGTGCTGGCCCTGGCAGGTTTGGGCACCGTGTTCGTGAAGTATTTCAAGCGCAAGCCTGACCCCGTGCCCGCGCCGATGTCGATACCCAGCCGGGCTGAGCAGGACACCGTGCCCGCCGCGTTCGGCAGCGCCGCGACGGACGTGCCGCCCGCGCCGCCCAAAGCCTGAACAACGCTTCGATATGGCCAAACTCCTGTTGCTGCTCTTCACCGGCGCCAAATTCGGCAAGCTGCTGCTGACGGGCGGCAGCATGCTGGTGTCGGTGTTCGCGTATGCGCTGCTGTTCGGCTGGCGCTATGCGGTGGGTTTTGTGGTGCTGCTGTTCGTGCATGAGATGGGCCACTACATCGCCGCCCGCCAGCGCGGCCTGAATGTGGGCGCACCGACCTTCATCCCATTCGTCGGCGCGTGGGTGGAACTCAAGGACATGCCGCACGACGCGGAAACCGAGGCGTATGTGGGGCTGGGCGGACCGCTGCTGGGCACGATAGGCGCGCTGGCCTGCTACTTTTTTGCGCGCGACCAGGACAGCAACCTGCTGCTCGCGATTGCCTACTCGGGCTTTTTCCTGAACCTCTTCAACCTGATTCCGCTGTCGCCGTTTGACGGCGGGCGCATCACCGCCGTGCTGTCGCCGCGCGTGTGGCTGCTGGGGGTTCCGGTGCTGGTGGCCTTGTTCTTCTGGCGGCCCAGCCCCATGCTGATCCTGATGGCGCTGCTGGCCGCGCCGCAGTTGCTCAAGGCCCATACGCTACAAATCCGACAGCGAAGAAGCCCAGACCTATTACGCGGTCAGCGCGGCCACGCGTTTCGAATATGGGTTTTATTACCTGGCACTGGCGGGCTTCCTGGCCGTGATGACGCACGACGTGCATGAAATGCTGCGCGGCGTGGGCGCCGTCCGTTAGGCCCGGGCGGCGAGGCGCCTCAATCCGGCACGAACCTGGCGTTGAAGGTCGCTTCGTCTTCGGCCAGTTCCAGTGTGACCAGTTGGCCCATGCGCATGTCGGCGAGCCGGCAAGCCCCGAACAGGCTGTATTTGCCCTTGAGCTGGTAGCTTTCCATGTCGATGAGCATGTAGGAGTGCGGCACAAACACCTGGTGCAGGAAAATCGTGCGATGCCGGTTACGCGGCGATGGAAAGAGCTTGTAATGCTCGGTGGTGATGCTTTGTGCGGCCATGGTGAAATCAGGAAGCGGGTTGCCCGGAATGGCGTCCCACCCCGACTGTAAGCTCTAGCCCTGACTATCCTGGTTTTTAAACGCCCTTTTTGCATGGATACCTATGACCGAGCGCCATCCCACCCCCGGTAAAGAAGAAATCGCGCTGCTCGAACCCTTCGAGCGGCTGGGCCTGGACCAGATCGAAGTCGTGTCCACAGCCGACCGGGCAGCCCAGGCACTCACGGACCTGGCCGGCGCCACGGTGCTGGGCTTTGATACCGAATCCAAACCCACCTTTGCCAAGAATGAGGCCTCGGATGGGCCGCACATCGTGCAACTCGCGACCCTTCACAAGGCCTGGATCTTCCAGCTCGAAGACGCCGAATGCCGACGCGCCGTGGGCCTGCTGCTGGGCTCGCCGGCCGTCACCAAGGCCGGCTTCGGCCTGGGCGACGACCAGCGCCGCATCATCCGCAAGCTGGGCGTGGATTTGCAGGGTGTGCTGGACCTCAACGTGGTGTTCCGCGAGCGCGGCTACCGCAAGGACATGGGCGTGCGCGGCGCCGTGGCGGTGATGTTCAACAAGCGCTTTCTCAAGTCCAAAAAAGCGGCGACCTCCAACTGGGCCAACGAAAGGCTCACCGAGGCGCAGATCGTCTACGCGGCCAATGACGCCTATGGGGCACTGCGGGTGTACCAGGCGCTGGGTCTGCCGTGAAAAAACCACTCGGCCATCAGTTTCCAGGCGCACTCCCGTGCATCGGCCCCTTGGAGCGCCCTTTTCCTTTTACTTGCGGCGGGCTTGAACCTCTTCGGGTGTCACGAATTCGACCAACAGGCTGGTGAATTTAAAACGGACGTAGTTGATAACCTCGGCGATTTCTTCGTTGCGCAGCGCAACCCACCTGGGCATGATGCCGTTTTTTGACCCGTTCAGCATGATCCCGATGGCCGCATCGTTTTTGGCGAGCGTAGGCGCATTGCTCAGATCTGGAATGGGCCCGGCACCACGGCCATTGGCCTGATGGCATGCGGCACAGTTCGACTGGTAGGTGCGTTCACCCAGCCCCATTTTCTGGCTGGCATTCATCGCGTAATAGGGAATCTCTGGGGCTCGGGGAGTGGCGACCCTTGGCGGAGCGAGCTTGAACGTGACCGTACCGGGATGCCCGGCGGGCAAAGGCGGCTCCACAAATTTACCCCCTGCGGTGTTGGCCAGATAGGCCACGGCCCTGGCCAGCTCTAGTTCCGTAAAGTCACCACCCGCCTGGGGAGCCATGACACCCTTGCCCTTGACGGTGGACTGAAGCATGGACGGCAAACCCGAACGGATACGCGGCGCCCAGGCGGCGACGTCGCCCTGCTTCGGCGAGCCCGCGATACCGGTGCCATGGCAGGCCACGCATTGCGCGCGATAAACTTCTTCGCCGCTCGCAACCTTGCGCGTGCGCATCTGGGCCGGAGCCTCGGGCACGGCAACGGCGACACCCGCAGGCTGCGGGTTAAGCCTGTCGGCCATCGCCAGCGCGCGTTTCGCGCCCGGATCACTGAACATCCCCTTGGCCACTTTGTCCCGGATGCTTTGGGCCAGCAGTCCCAACATGGTGTTCGTCAAGCCCTTCAGGCTTTCGACAAGCTTCTGCATCGCCGCCTGCTCTTCCGTGGAACCAGCGGACGCGGGCGTGGATGCCTGGGCGGTTGTCCGGGCACCGCGCTCCACGACCAGCACGCTCCAGTTGAGCGCGTCCAGATACTCTTCCTCATAGGCGCGAGGATTGGCGGCAAACGCTTTCTCATAGCGCACCAGCAAGGGCTGTATCAGTTTGGGGACCTCAGGCTCGGCGGCGTTTTTTGCCAGCCCGTCGAGGTACTCATCGACAATGCCTGATGCCCGGGCAGGATCCAGCAGTTTGCGCAGATTCGCGCCATGCTCAGGGTCAGAATACTTGACGGGCGGGCCCGACAGCAGCACCTGCCGGCTTTCAAAGGCCAGCAAGTCGGACGAAAACGCACGGAGGTTTTCACCGGCCCATGCCAGGTTGTACAAGCCCGCTCCCAGAACGCCGACAACCAGCAAGGTCAAACGCAACATCGTGGTCCCTCTTTCCTGTGTTCTTGTCTTCTCGTATGAGTACCCATTATCCAGTCCAGTTGCACATCGCGCCAACGCATAGCATGGCACGCCGACAGCACCGATTACATTAATCCCTTCAAGGAAATTCTCATGAAAAACCCCTATCTCTTGTCTTCGCTTCTGCTAACGGCTGCCGTCCTCTCCGGCTGCGCTGCCGAACTGTTGAGCACCAACGAAAAGATGATCATCGTCAAAGGCCGCCCTTCGCAGTTGCCGGACGCCACCGAGATTGCCGAGACCGAATGCCAGAAGCGCGGCGGCCGGCATGCCCGCCTGATCACCAAGCCGGCTGAAGGCCAGTACGGCTTTGAGTGCGTGCGCTGAGGCGGCGCTCTCCCTGATGCTTTTCCTCTGATACCCATCCAGGGGGTCGGCGGCTCAATAGTCGCGCAGGGTGGATCCAGCCCAGCGTAGAAAGCCCTGGCCGGCCTTGGTGAAGTGCCCGTGCCGGCTCAACAGTTCAAATCCCTCGCGCGCCTGCACACGCAACTCGTCGAGGCGAGTCGCGGCGTCGTGCCGCGTCGTGGCATCAAGGCCGATATCCTGCAGGTAGCGAACCAGCGCCATGACACAGTGCAGGTGCACGTACACACCTTCGAAGATGCCGACAATGGGGCGAGGGTCCGTGCGCCATCCGACCGGAAAACGCGCATCGGTCTGAACGGGTTGCAGCAACGGAACGGCTTCCTCGACATAGCGCAGCTTGACGTGGCTGTGCTCGTGGACCAGGCTTTCGAGGGTACGCAGGGTATTGGACGGATGGATCCATGCCGCCCCCTGCATGGAGGAGATCGTGAACCCTTCCATCTGCCAGCCTGGCGGCGGCAGGCGCGGCACCACCACGCGCATCATGCGGCGCCAGTCCTCGTACTCCTCGGGCCAGGTCGACAACAGTGCTTGCGCAGCCTCCACGATGGGACGGTGGCGGCCCTGCGGGTAGGAGCGTTCGCGCACGTCGGTCTCCTGTTCGCGTACGGCGCTGCCGCGCTCGGGTGTACGTGTCTCGTCAAGTGACACGCGCAGACCCGGCAAGTCATTGCGGACCACGATGTGGGATCTCGGCAGTACCGCCGCCGGAGCAACAAGGAAGGAAGTCAAAGTCTGACCGCCCGCGGACGGACGGCTCAGATGAATCCACGCGCCCTTGCGCCGGCATAACCAGGGACCGTCGCCATGACCAGCCGGCAATTCGACGCAGCTGGTGCAATCCCAGGTCTCGATGCGACCGCCGCGTGACATCAGCACCCTGCTGCCCGGCGGCATCTCGATGAAGCCCGGCACGTAATTTGCGACCGATGCGAGCAAGGGCTCGACCGCCACAGCCGGTGCACCCGCAATTAGCGCGCGCCCTGTCGCGTGCAGCCAGTGGCGACACAGCGGCGACGAACCGATGGCGATGCGCTCATGCGGCAATAGCGCTTCCAGGTCGAGCGCCGCCTGTTGCCAGCGTTCACGGTGCGCGGCCAGCGAAGGCGAAACCCGCACGATGTCGGCCAGGGCCCGAAAGTCGTCCAGGCGGTCAGAAGCGGAGTCACGGACCAGTTCGGCCGTGATCACGGCGTCCGGCATCAAGGCCAGTTCGACAAAATCGGCGCACTGCAATTCAGGCTTGAAAGCCTGCGACGGTGGTATTTTTCGGATCACTGTGGACATGGGCACCTCGCTGTTGAAGGGAAGATTCGATAAGGCCGAGCGCGGCGTCGAAAAAATGCATCTGGTCCGCGCACAGCACGGACTCGCGCTGCGCGATGCCGTCTTTCGCATCGCTACGGCCGGGAAGGAAGCCGCCGCCGCAGATCCGGCGGTGGCGACAGCCGGCGCACTTCGCCGGAAGCTCGTCGCGCAGCTTGAGAAGTCGCGCGAACAAGGGATCCGCAGCCAGCGTGGCAATGCCGTCCGTACTGATGTGAAAGGGTGTGCAGGCCGAGCCGTCTCCGGCCACACGCAGGTAGTCGGGGTATTCGTAGCTGCCGTCGGTATTGACGACGAACATGTTGTAGCTATCGTTCACGAGGGCATCGATATGGCCCTGCCCTCCCAGCGCAACGTGAAGCAGGTTGTTGAAGAGCCGGATGGTGACGCCCGGATCGTCCAGCGCCCACCAGGCACGAAACAATTCGGCATACCAGGTGCCGTAGCGCGGCGCGGCGGCATAGGCCTGTGATGCCCCCAGCGGCCAGGGAGGGTGGCGCCAGTTGAATTCGATGGGCCACAAAACATCAACTTTGGATACCGGCAGGCTGCGCACCCAGGCGAGGAACTCCGCCGGAGGCAACAAAGGATTGGCCACAGCCAGAAAGCCCCCGATCAAACCGCCGTCGCCGTCGGCCAGCATACGCTCGACGTTGGCCATGACACGCGCATAGGTGCCACGGCCGAGTTTGTCCACGCGTGCGGCATCGTTCACCTCGCGTGGACCGTCCAGGCTGACGCCCAGCGACACGCGATGTTCGCGAAAAAGGGCAAGCAGTTGCGGCGCGATCGGCTGCACCAGGTTGGTCTGTATCGCGACGTCGAGATTCCAGCCCCGATCGCGGCGCATGGCGACCTGCGACAGCAGTTCGGCAAAGCTCGCATCGGGCCAGAGCATCGGTTCGCCGCCGTGCAGGACGATGGAAAAAGGCTCTGGCTCGCCCCGCGGGTGGTAGTCGCAAATGCGATCCAGCAGGCACAAGGCCGTGGGCAATGCCATGCGTGCCGGCATGCGCTCGAAAGTGCGGTCCGCCTGGTTGAACATGTAGCAATAGCTGCAGTCGATGTCGCACACCGCAGTCAGTTTGACGATGGCTGAACGAAACATGGGATGGCAACAAGGATGAAGAGACGGAGCCGGGGCGGGGCTCGCAAAAAGAATGCGTGCCCCGCAGCGGCTAGCCGGTGGTTACCACTTCAGGCCGAACACGATGCTGATCGCGGCCGGGTTGAAGCCGGGCCGGCCCGCGAGCTGGGCGATGGCGGTTTCCAGGATGCGGCCTTCGACAACCTTCTGGTTGAGCGAGTTCACGTCCCCTTTGAAATTGGACGTCAGGTTACGCGACAAGGTGTGGGCTTCCGCGTTATTCGAGGTGGTAGGCATAGGTTTTTTCCTTGCAGGTTAGTTGGTTGAAAACTTCCACTTCAAGCGACGGTTCGGATGCCAGCGAAACGACTGGACGAAACAAGCCTTGTTTCAGGACGTACGCGAATCACCCTTGCCGTCCCGGCGGATGCTAGCCAGTCTTCGCGGCGAAGAACAGGCCCAAGCAAGCCGGACTCTGGAAATCCAACAAAGATTTACCGCGCACAGACAATCCGCGCAGATCCCTTCGCGAACTCGAATACCTTTCAATCCACACCGGGCAGCCATCGCTGGCTTTGGCCCAAAAAGCGTCAGCGAATTTTTTGAAGAGGGGGAGGACGATGCAAGAAAGCGCAACCGACAAAAGCACCGCCGATCTGCGGCGCGGCATGCCGACTTCGGCCATCGCGGCACCAGGGCTCGATGCCATCCGATACCAGAACAAGGAAGGAAGCTGCATGAGCGAGCGCTTGACGGTTCGCTTGCACAAAATTCTGAGAGCACCGTGGGCCATACCGCCAGTGGACTCTTACCGCGTCATCGGAACCGTGCACCGCGGGATGGAGTTCGGCTTCCTGGCCATCGCGCGCGACGGTGGCTATCTGCAAGTCAATGGTTCCGTGGTCCAGCGACTGAATCGCGGCGATGTCGATGCCGCCATCAACAGCGCTGAGCACCTGTTTTCCGCGAGGCCTGTGCTACCTCCGACTTCCACCCCCGTCTCGACTTCCGCATTGACGATGGCAAGTGCTGCAGGGCCCGTGACGGTGATACGCAAAAAAAGGCGCACACCCGCTGAAATGGGCGTTACGCCTTGACCTGCCGCGACGGCTAGAAGTCTCCCGATGCTCCGTGCGCGAGGCTCTCGAACTTGGTGATGCGGTTGATGAATGCCAGCTTCACCGTACCGGTGGGGCCGTTACGCTGCTTGCTGATGATGACCTCGGCGACACCGGGCTCCTTGCAGGCTTCCTTGGTGTAGTACTCGTCGCGGTAGATGAACATGATGATGTCGGCGTCCTGCTCGATGGCACCGGACTCGCGCAGGTCACTCATCATGGGCCGCTTGTCGGTGCGCGACTCAACGCCGCGGCTGAGCTGCGACAGCGCAATCACCGGACATTGCAACTCCTTGGCCAGCATCTTCAGGCCGCGTGAGATTTCACCGACAGCGGTGGCGCGGTTCTCTTCGGCCATGCCGCCGGAGACGCTCATGAGCTGCAAATAGTCGACCACGATAAGGCCGAGCTTGCCGCACTGGCGTGCCAGGCGCCGGGCGTTGGCGCGCAACTCGCTCACTGTCAGGCCGGGCGTTTCGTCGATATGCAGCGAGACGGTACGCAATTTTTCAATCGCCTCGGTCAGGCGCGGCCACTCTTCATCGGTCAGTGCTCCGGTGCGCAAATGGGTTTGGTCAATGCGGCCTATGGAGCCGACGATACGCACGGCCAGTTGTGACGCGCCCATTTCCATGGAAAACACCGCCACCGGCAAGCCCTCGTTCAGCGCGACATGTTCGGCAATGTTGATGGCCAGCGCGGTCTTGCCCATCGAGGGACGCGCGGCCAGGACGATCAGGTCGCCGGCCTGCAGGCCGGAAGTCATGTGGTCAAAATCCCTGAAGCCCGTAGGCACGCCGGTCACGTCCTGCGGGTTCTCGGCCATCTCGGTCACGCGGTCCAGCAGGCTCACGACCAGCGTGTCCATGCTCTGGAAGCCTTCCTTCATGCGCGAGCCCTGCTCGCCGATCTTGAAGATCTTCTGCTCGGCCTCGTCGAGGATGGTGGCGACGTCCTTGCCCTGCGGGTTGAAGGCGTTGGTGGCGATTTCGTCGGAGGCCGACACCAGCTTGCGCAGGATGGAGCGCTCGCGCACGATCTCGGCGTAGCGGCGGATGTTGGCGGCGCTGGGCACGTATTGCGCGAGCGAATTGAGGTAGCTCAGGCCTCCTACGTCGTCGGCCTTGCCCTGGTTCTGCAGGTATTCGTAGACGGTGATGATGTCTGCCGGCTTGTTCGCATTGATGAGCGCGCCCACGGCGGCGAAGATCAGCTTGTGCTCGGAGCGATAGAAATCCTCGTCGACCAGCAAGTCACCTACCCGGTCCCAGGCACCGTTGTCGAGCAACAGGCCGCCCAGGACGCTGGATTCACCCTCGATGGAATGCGGCGGAATGCGCAGCTGGGCGATCTGGCGGTCGGGGCTGTAGCCGGGATCGTCATAGGTGGAAAGTACGGCGGACATGGGTTTCCTTGGGAGAGGGTGAATGGTACGCCGTGGGCGCAAAACACCGCGGGATAAGGCTGTGGATAACCGGGGGAAATCGGGTGGAAATGGACCCGGAAGGTGTGCACAGCCGGCACCGGCGGCCGGCCATGAAAAAAGCCGCTCGGCGAGCGGCTTTTTTGTGAAGGGAAAAACGCTTAAGCGGTTTCGCCGTACACGGTCACGGTGATGTCCACAGCCACATCGGTGTGCAGGGCCACGGTCACGGCGTGGTCGCCAACGATCTTCAGCGGGCCGTTGGGCATGCGGATTTGCGACTTCAGCACGGGGAAACCCTGCTTGGTCAACTCGGCCGAGATGTCGTGGTTGGTGACGGAGCCGAACAGGCGGCCGTCAACACCGGCTTTTTGCGTGAGCTTGACGGTGGTGCCGCTCAGCTTTTCGCCCTGGGCTTGCATTTCGGCCAGCTTGGCGGCCGCAGCCTTTTCGAGTTCGACGCGCTTGGCTTCGAATTCGGCCTTGTTGGCTTCCGTGGCGCGGCGTGCGCGGCCCGAAGGGATCAGGAAATTGCGTGCGTAGCCGTCTTTGACCTTGACGATTTCGCCGAGGTTACCGAGGTTCACGACTTTGTCGAGCAGAATGATTTGCATGGTCGCGCTCCTTACAGGGTACGGTGCTGGTCGCTGTAAGGCAGCATCGCGAGGAAGCGAGCGCGCTTGACGGCGGTGTTGATCTGGCGCTGGAAAATCGCGCGCGTGCCGGTCAGGCGTGCGGGGATGATTTTTCCGTTTTCGGCAACGAAATCGCGCAGGGTGTCGATATCTTTGTAGTCGATTTCTTCAACGCCAGCGGCTGTGAAGCGGCAAAAACGCTTGCGCTTGAACAGCAGGGATTGGGTATTGCGCTTGGGGCGCTTGTCTTTGTTGAAACGTTTTGGTCCGGCCATGATGGACTCCTTAAATGGGGTTCAGTACTTGCTCTACCTTCTGCAGAGCTTGAATGTGGAAAACAACGCCTTTACTGGTGCGCGCATTGATGAGGAAACCGGTGAACCTGAAGGGCTGGCCTAAGGGTGACTTGGCTGATTGCTCAGCCAGCGCTCCGAAGGCAACTGCCCTGACCGTCAACTTGACCTGTCTGGTGACTCCGGCTTCAATGACTTCGGACTCGTGTTCGAGGACGAAATTGGCAGCGGGGATTCCAGCGGGCGTGTAGCGAAGAGGACTTGCCTCGGCGATACAGGCGGTCAGTTCAACGTGGTTCACTGCGGGCTTTTGCTCAATGGCAGCTGCGCGGCAGCGAGGCGTTCAACAGCATGGTGGCAATTAAGCCGCATACTCCTGCTGTTGGGCTTTACGGGCTTCTTCCCTCTCGACGTTGCGCATCATGAGGGATGGGCCGGTTTCGGCCTTTTTCTTGACCACGGTCAGGTGGCGCAGCACGGCATCGTTGAACTTGAACGCGTGTTCAATTTCTTCCATCACGGCCTGGCTGGCTTCGATGTTGATGCAGAGGTAGTGGGCTTTGGCGAGCTTCTGGATCAGGTACACCAGCTGGCGGCGGCCCCAGTCTTCAACACGGTGCACTTTTCCGCCGCCGGCGGTGATCATGCCCTTGTAACGTTCCAGCATGGCTGGGACTTGCTCGCTTTGATCCGGGTGGATCAGCAAGACGATCTCATAGTGACGCATAAACTCTCCTTGTGGTTGGTTAAAGCTGCCCCAGCGTCGTTAAGGGTGCAGCAAGGCGAAGCCCATGATTATAGCACCCCCACGCTCCCCCACTTCGTGTGGGTCGCTGCCCCCCGAGGGGGCCGCCCGCCTGTGGCCCGGCAAAGCCGGTTCCACGGCTCATGCTGGTAAAGGAAAGGGGTCCGGGTCCGGCCCATTTTTTGGAGAAAAGGCCCTAAAATCGCCGAAAAGCCCCCGAATAACCGCTCCGGCCGGGTTTTAGAGCCGTTTTAGGTCTGGGTAGCGGATGTATTCGACCAGATCCTGGATCTTCTGGCTGGGCGCGGGGGTGGAAAGGCTGGCCAGGATCATCACGGCAAAACCCACGGGCACGCCGAACAGCCCTGCTGAAATCGGGTCTATGCCCCACCACAGCTGGACCGGCGAGCTGATGCCGAAGGTGGCGCGCAGCCAGGGCTGGTTGGTGAACATGTAGTACGAGGTCACGCCCAGGCCCGACATCATGCCCAGGACGGCGCCTATGCCATTGGCGCGCTTCCAGAAGATGCCCAGGCTCAGCGCCGGAAAAAATGACGCGGCGGCGAAGGAAAACGCCGCCGACACCAGGAACAGGATGTCCGCCGGTTTCTGGGCCGCCACGTAGGCCGCCAGGAGGGCCACGATGAGCAGCAGGATTTTGGACACCGTCACCCGACTCACGGTGGAGGCGTTGGGGTCGATCATTTTGTAATAGAGGTCGTGGCCCAGCGCATTGGCAATCGTCAGCAGCAGGCCGTCGGCGGTCGACAGCGCCGCGGCCAGCCCGCCGGCCGCCACCAGGCCCGAAATCACATAGGGCAAGCCCGCCAGTTCGGGCGTGAGCAGCACGATGATGTCGCCGCCTATGGTCATTTCATTAAGCTGCAGGATGTTGTCGCGGTTGATGTCGCTCACCGACAGCAGGCTGGGGTCCACCCGGCTCCAGGCACCGACCCAGGACGGCAGCTGGTCAAAGCGCGTGCCGACCAGCACGGTGAAGATTTCATACTTCACGAGCACGGCCAGGGCCGGTGCCGTGAAATACAGCAAAAAGATGAAAAACAGCGACCAGGTGACCGACTGCCGCGCCTCGCGCACGCTGGGCACGGTGTAGTAACGCATCAGGATGTGCGGCAAGGCGGCCGTGCCCACCATGAGGCAGAACACCAGGGCCAGGAAATTGCGGCGCGAGGTGTCATAGGCCTCCTGCTCCCTGGGCGTGCCCTCGGGGTCGCCCGAAAACTGCGCCGCATGGGCGGGCATGCCGTTGAGCGGCTGGGTCTTGAGCTCGGCCGCCGCCTTCGCAGCCGTCCAGGCCTTGACGGCGGCCGCTTCGTCCTTGGGCATGGTAGCCAGGATCTTCGCCGCCGAGGTGATTTCAGCCACCGAGGCACTGCCGCCCTTGAGTTGCTCCATGCGTTTGGCCGCCGCCAGCTTGTCGGCGGCCAGCGCTTCTGCCGGGTGTGCCAGCTTGCCGGACAAGGCCTGCGAACGCTCCCTGAACAATTCGCGCACCTGCACCTCCTTGGGGTCCGCGGCCAGCTCTTTTTCCTTGGCACTGACTTTCTCAAGCTGGAAACCGTAGATCAGCTGCGGCACCGGAACACCGGTCTGCTTGACCGAGAGCCACACCACCGGAATCAGGTAGGCCAGCACCAGGATGATGTACTGCGCCACCTGCGTCCATGTCACGGCGCGCATGCCGCCCAGGAAGGAGCACACCAGGATGCCGCCCAGGCCCAGGAAAATGCCCAGCTCGAAGGCGATGCCGGTCAGGTAAGAGGTGATCAGGCCCACGCCGTAAATCTGCGCGACCAGGTAGGTGAAGGAGCACAGGATGGCGGCCCCAACGCCGAGCAGGCGCGGCAGCTTGCCATAGCGCTCCCCCAGGAAGTCGGGAATGGTGAACTGGCCGAACTTGCGCAGATAGGGCGCCAGCACCAGCGCGACCAGGCAGTAGCCGCCGGTCCAGCCCATGATGAAGGCCAGGCCGTTGTAGCCCRTGAGGTAAAGCGTGCCGGCCAGGCCGATGAATGAAGCGGCCGACATCCAGTCGGCGCCGGTGGCCATGCCGTTGTACACCGCCGGCACCCGCCGGCCCGCCACATAGTATTCGCCGGCGTCGGTGGTGCGGCTCATGATGCCAATGCCCGCATACAAGCCAATGGTGGCCAGCAAAAAGGCCGTACCTATCCATAAGCGCGGCAGGCCCATGCGCTCCAGGCCCGCGAGGACGAGCACGAACACCACCAAGCCTGCCGTATACCAGCGGTAGACGCGGTTGAGCTGCGCCTTGAACTGCTGGCTGGACAGCATGACCCCGTCGCGCGAACCGAAAAAGCCGGCCATTTAGTCCTCGTCCGCCACGTCGTATTCAATGTCGAGCCGGTTCATGTACCAGGCATAAAGGCCGATGATCAGGCAGTACACCACCAAGGCGCCTTGCGCGCCCATCCAGAAGCTGAAGGGCCAACCGAAAAACCGGAAGCTCAGCGCGCGTGCAAAGTAGCTCACGCCGAAAGTCACGCCGAACCAGACCAGCAGCAGCACGGCCGTTACCGCAAGGTTCTTGCGCCAGTAACGGCGATGGCTGTCAGCGGGCTGCATGAACTGTCTCGTCAAGCGCCCTGCCCGCCCGCAGCGCCTCGGCGTTTTCACGCTCGAGCTGCGCGGCCACGCGCGGCTCGAAGCGCCGCAGGTGGGCAATCACCTTGCGCGCCTTGCCCACATCGCCCAACGCCAGCGAGACCTGCGCGAACCGGTACCAGCCATAAGGGCCCAGAGGCTGCAGCGCGGTGTTGTGCTCCAGCGCATCGGCAGCCTCCTGCCAGCGCTGCTGGTGGATACGCACCATCGCCAGGCCGTACCAGGCCCTGTCCAGGCGTGGGTCGAGCGCCAGCGCACGCTCGAAGGCCGGACCGGCTTCCTCATGGTACCCAGCCTGCTGCAATACATAAGCCAGGTTGAACCAGCCTGCGGCCTGCTGCGGCCAGGCTGCGGTGAGCTGGCGCAGGCTGTCAATCGCCTCCTGCATGAGATGCAGTTGCGCCTCTACATGGCCACGGCTGGCCAGGGCGTATGGATCAGCCGGCCGCAAGCGCAGCATTCGCGCGAACCTCGCTAACGCGGCCGCGCGCTTGCCGGCCGCGAGCAGCAGCAAGGCCTGCGCTTTCAGGAAGTGGTAATGCAGAGTGGACGCAAGCGGCAAGCTCATTTGCACAGCGCAACCCCGATTTCCAGGCAGATGCGGACTTTCGCGACAGCCGCTGCAACCCATACCAAGGCCAGGACCAGAAAGGCCACCAGCGGCAGGTGACGCTCCAGAACCACGGGTGGCGAAATCCAGCGCGCCGCCTTCACCCAGGGCCGGCCCAGCAACTGCAGCAGTTGATAGAACGGATTGCTGCCCCGCCCCTCGCCGGCGAGCAAGCCAAGCAACCATTGACCGGCCAGCGCGAGCAGCGCAATTTCAGCGAGCAGTTTGACGGTGGTGGCGACGGCAAGCATGGCTGATGGCAAACGAAAAAGGCAAGTCCTCCGATTGTCATCGGAGGACTTGCCAATTGCTTACCGCGGATGTGCCGGCCACCGGGGGTTTTCCCTCGGTGGGCGCGGCGGCGCCGGCTCAGCCGGCCAGTTGCTTCCAGGTGTCGATCACCGTGTCGGGGTTCAGCGAGATCGAGCCTATGCCCTGCTCCTTGAGCCACAGCGCAAAGTCGGGATGGTCACTGGGGCCCTGGCCGCAGATGCCGACGTATTTGTTGGCACGCTTGCAGGCGGCGATGGCCTGGCCCAGCAGCGCCTTGACGGCCGGGTCACGTTCGTCAAAATCCTTGGCCAGGATGTCGAGGCCCGAGTCGCGGTCCAGGCCCAGCGTGAGCTGGGTCAGGTCGTTGGAGCCGATGGAGAAACCGTCGAAATACTCGAGGAACTGGTCGGCCAGCACCGCATTGCTGGGCACCTCGCACATCATGATGATCTTCAGGCCCTGCTCGCCGCGCTTGAGGCCGTGTTTGGCCAGCAGCTCGGTCACGGCCTTGGCTTGGCCCAGGGTGCGCACAAAGGGCACCATGACCTCGACGTTGGTCAGGCCCATGTCGTTGCGCACGCGCTTGAGCGCCTCGCATTCCATCGCGAAGGCCTCGGCGAAGTCGGGGCTCAGGTAGCGCGCCGCGCCGCGGAAACCCAGCATCGGGTTTTCTTCCTCGGGCTCGTAGCGCGAGCCGCCTATCAGCTTGCGGTATTCGTTGGACTTGAAGTCCGACAGGCGCACGATCACCGGCTTGGGCCAAAAGGCCGCGCCTATGGTGGCGATGCCTTCGGCCACCTTGTCGACGTAGAAAGCGCGCGGCGAGGCATGGCCGCGGGCCACGCTTTCCACGGCCTTTTTCAGGTCGGCGTCGATGTTGGGGTACTCCAGGATGGCCTTGGGGTGCACGCCGATGTTGTTGTTGATGATGAACTCCAGCCGCGCCAGGCCCACGCCGTGGTTGGGCACCTGGCAGAAGTCGAAGGCAAGTTGCGGGTTGCCCACGTTCATCATGATCTTGAGGTCTATCGGCGGCATCGCGCCGCGCTGCACCTCGGTCACCTCGGTTTCGAGCAGGCCGTCATAGATGTTGCCGGTGTCGCCTTCGGCGCAGCTCACCGTCACCAGCATGCCGTCCTTGAGCGTCTCAGTCGCGTCGCCGCAGCCGACCACGGCCGGGATGCCCAGCTCGCGCGCAATGATGGCCGCGTGGCAGGTGCGCCCACCGCGGTTGGTGACGATGGCGCTGGCGCGCTTCATCACCGGCTCCCAGTTCGGGTCGGTCATGTCGGTAACGAGGATGTCGCCGGCCTGCACCTGGTCCATGTCCTTGATGTCGTGCACGATGCGCACCGGGCCGGTGCCGATCTTCTGACCGATCGCCCTGCCCTCGGCCAATACCGTGCCGGTGCCCTTGAGCTTGTAGCGCTGCTCGGCCTTGCCCTTGGCCTGGCTCTTTACCGTCTCGGGGCGAGCCTGCAGGATGTAGAGCAGGCCGTCGGTGCCATCCTTGCCCCATTCGATGTCCATGGGGCGGCCGTAGTGGGCCTCAATGATGAGCGCGTAGCGGGCCAGTTGCTCAACGTCGTCGTCGGTCAGCGAATAACGGTTGCGCAGCTCGGTCGGCACGTCGGTGGTCTTGACCAGCTTGCCGCCGGCCTTTTTCTCTTCCGGCGTGGCGAACTCCATCTGCAGCAGCTTGGAGCCCAGGTTGCGGCGGATCACAGCGCGCTTGCCGGCTTTGAGCATGGGCTTGTGCACATAGAACTCGTCGGGATTGACGGCGCCCTGCACCACGGTTTCGCCCAGGCCGTAGCTGGAGGTGATGAAGACCACGTCCTCAAAACCGCTTTCGGTATCTATCGTGAACATCACACCGGCCGCGCCCTTGTCGCTGCGCACCATGCGCTGGATGCCGGCGGACAGCGCCACGTCGGAATGGGCAAAGCCCTGGTGCACGCGGTAGCTGATGGCGCGGTCGTTGTAAAGCGAGGCGAACACCTCTTTCATCTTGTGCAGCACGTCCTCGATGCCGACCACATTCAGAAAGGTTTCCTGCTGGCCGGCGAAAGAAGCGTCCGGCAGATCTTCGGCCGTGGCCGAGGAGCGCACCGCGAAACTGGCCTGGGCGTTGCCGGCGCTCAACACGGCAAAGCTGTCACGCACAGCTTTTTCGAGGTCGGCCGGGAAGGGCTGGGCTTCGACCAGCGCGCGGATTTTGGCGCCGGCCTCAGCCAGGGCCCGCACGTCGTCGGTGTTGAGCGCGTCCAGCACGCCGTTGATTTTTTTATCCAGCCCGTCGTGGGCCAGGAACACGCGAAAAGCGTGGGCCGTGGTGGCGAATCCGGTGGGCACCCGCACGCCCTCGGGGCCGGTGGGCAATTGCGAGATCATCTCGCCGAGGCTGGCGTTTTTGCCGCCAACGGCCTCGACGTCTGTCATCCTCAGGTTTTCAAACGGTACGACCAGGGCGGTCGCCTCGAACAGCTTGGACATGAAAATACTCCGGGAGGTTTAAAAACCGGGGAATTCGCCATGCGCGGCAGGCARCCTTGTTGTTGTTCTAGGGGGTTGTGGCGGGGCATGGCGTGGCAAACTGGATAATTGGCTCAATTGTAGGGGTCTGCCGCCGGATGTGCCGCGTCAGCCTTTCACCCAGCTTTCAATCAGCCAGACGCCCATTCAAACACCACCATGTCCCAACGCACCGTGTTTTTCATCTCCGACGGCACCGGCATCACCGCGGAAACCTTTGGTAACGCCATCCTGGCCCAGTTCGAGTTCAAGCCGCGCCACGTCCGCCTGCCCTTTATCGACAGCGTGGACAAAGCCCACCAGGCGATACGGCAGATCAACCACACGGCCGAAGTCGAGGGCAAACGCCCCATCGTCTTCACCACGCTGGTCAACATGGAAATTCTGGCCGTCATCAAAACCCATTGCAACGGCATGCTGCTGGACATGTTCGGCATGTTCGTGGCGCCGCTGGAGGGCGAACTGGGCATCAAGTCCAACCACCGGGTGGGCCGCTTTTCGGATGCCTCCAAGAGCAAGGAATACGACGACCGCATCGAGGCCATCAATTTCTCGCTGGCGCACGACGACGGCCAGAGCAATCGCGACCTGGCCGGCTCCGACGTGATTCTGGTGGGCGTGAGCCGCAGCGGCAAGACACCGACTTCGCTCTACCTGGCCATGCAGTACGGGCTCAAGGCCTCGAACTACCCGCTGATCCCCGAAGACTTTGAGCGACGCCAGCTGCCGCCGGCCCTGGTGCCGCACCGCAAGAAGATTTTCGGCCTCACCATCGCGCCTGAGCGCCTGGCACAGATTCGTAACGAACGCCGGCCCAATTCGAAATACGCGAGCCTGGAGAACTGCCGCGAGGAAATCCATGAGGCCGAAGCCATGATGCGGCGCGAAGGCATACGCTGGCTCTCAACCACAACGAAATCCATCGAAGAGATTTCGACCACCATCCTGCAGGAAATCCGGCCCGAGCGGCTGGAGTACTGAACACAGCGCCACCCCATGGAAAACGGCCCTTCGAAGGGCCGTTTTTCTCAAGGCGGGGCAAGCGCATCAATTCGGCTTGCTCAACTCCATCACCATGCGCGCCAGCAGATAAAAGCGCGGGACGATGCTTTCCACTTCGGCGTATTCGTTTTCAGTGTGGATGTTGCCGCCGACAATGCCAAACCCATCGAGGGTTGGCACGCCTACCCCGGCCGACAGGCTGGCATCGGCCGCGCCACCGCTGCCTTCCAGCGTCAGCTTGCGGCCGATTTCGCCGTAGATCGCCTGGGCTTTGGCGGCCAGCGCATCCTGATGAGCGGTTTGGGGCATGGGCGGCAGGCCTCGGCTCAAGCTGGTCTTGACCTCGGTGTCCGCGATCAGCTTGTTGGCCGACACCCGCGCCAGATCCTTTTCGATGCGGTCAAACTCCTCGGGCACGGCCACGCGCACATCGGCCTTGGCACTGGCCGAGTCCGGGATCACGTTGGTGCGGTCGCCGGCCTTGAGCACCGTGAAGTTGATCGTCGTCTGTTTCTCGGGGCTGCCCAGTTTGCCGAGCTGCAGGATCTGGTGGGCTGCCTCCATGGCCGCGTTGCGGCCCAGCTCGGGCGCCACACCGGCGTGCGCGGTCTTTCCCTTGACCTCCACCGTGGCTGTGCCGCTCCCCTTGCGCCAGATCACCAGGCCATCGGCCGGGCGGCCGGGCTCCAGGTTCAGGGTGACGTCATGTTGTTTGGCCACCTTCTGGATCAGGGCCGTCGCAATGGCCGAACCGGTCTCCTCGTTGTTGTCGAGCAGGAAGGTCAGCCTTGCATAGTCCTTGAACTGAAGTTGCTGCAGGATCTTGATCGCATACACGCCGGCGAGGATGCCGCCCTTGTTGTCCATCACGCCAGGGCCGTAGGCGCGGCCGTCCTTGACGTAAAAGGGTTTGGCGGCCGCCGTGCCTTCCTTGAAGACGGTGTCCATGTGCGCCATCAGCAGGATCCTGGCCTTGCCGGTGCCGACGAACGTCGCCAGGACATGAGCCCCGCCATCCCCGGAAGGAACGGTCTCGATGCTGGCACCGAGCTTCTTGAGCTCGTCCACGGAAATCGCCCGCACCTGGGCCAGGCCTTTTTCATAGCCCGAGCCGGAATCGATGTTGACCAGCTTCTCCAGCAAGGCCAGTGCCTCGCCCTTGTAACTCTCGGCTTTTTCGAGGACTGCCTTGTCGGCCTGTGCCTGCGCGTGTGCGGCGGGAACGGCAACGCCGAACGCCAGCACGAGGGAACAAGCGGACGCCAGAACGGTGCCCTTGAAACTAAAACGCATGTGATGTTCTCCTGCCTGGATGGATGTGTATGTAGAGTTCTTGATGCACATCCCATGCCAACAACAAGGAACGAGGGATGCGGGGAAGACCATACATCGAAGCAGGCGCGGGCGTCGATCCGCAGTTCCCGCAGCGCACGGATTGAAATGAAACCCGCTGTTACTTACGGCGAACCAGCCTGCGTCCTGCGGTAGCGGCTGGGGTTGGCGCGATGAAATCCTGACCTTCTTAGCCGAACGTCTTAGCCCAACACCGCCACACCCTTGACCTGCGCGAACACGCGGCTGCCCGGCTGCAGTCGCAGCGCCTGGGCCGACTTCTGCGTGATGCGGGCCAGCAGCGCGCTGCCGCCGGCGTCCAGGCCCACCATGAGCTGGCCCGGGCTGTCGGCTGCCAGGCCGGTGACGGTGACGGGGAAGATGTTCTGCACGCTGGTGCCTTCCTGGCGCGCCAGCGTGAGGCTCACATCGCGCGCCTGGATGCGCACGCGCACACGCTGGCCGACCTGCAACGCAGGATTGAGCAGGCTGATGCGGCCTCCCGGAAACTCGGCATGGCTCATGTGCCAATCGGGTTCGACGGCGCTCACCACAGCGTCCAGCACCGCGGCCGCGGCATCGCCATGCGCCAGCGGCAAATCCAGCCGCGTCATCAATTCACGCGTGGGACCCGAGGCCGTGACCCGGCCGCCGTCCAGCAGTACCAGGTGGTCGGCCAGCCGGGCGACCTCGTCAGGGGCGTGGCTCACATAAAGCACGGGCATGTCGAGTTCGTCATGCAGGCGCTCCAGGTAAGGCAGGATTTCAGCCTTGCGCGCGATGTCCAGCGAAGCCAGGGGTTCGTCCATGAGCAGCAGGCGCGGGCTGGTGGCCAGCGCCCGGGCGATCGCCACGCGCTGGCGCTCGCCTCCCGAGAGGGTGTCGGGCATGCGCTGCATCAGTGCCTGCAGGCCCAGCAGTGCTATGGCTTGCTCCAGCGAGACGCGGCGCCGAGCCGGCGGCACACGGCGCAGGCCGAAGTCAAGGTTGCGGCGCACATCCAGGTGGGCAAACAGGCTGGCCTCCTGGAACACATAACCCAGGGGGCGCTGGTGCACAGGCAGGAAAACGCCGGCGGCATCGTCCTGCCAGACCTCACCATTGACGGCGAGGTAGCCGCTGCCTGCGCGCTCCAGCCCGGCAATGCTGCGCAGCAGGCTGGTTTTGCCGGAGCCCGAGGGGCCGAAAATGGCCGTCACGCCGCGCCCCGGGACGGCCAGCGACACATCGAGCGAAAAGCCGGTGAATGCGCGGCGGAAAGATGCGGTGATGCCACCGCCCTCGGGTTTCATGCGCCCTGCCCTTTGCGCCGACCCGGCTGCAGGGTATTCAAGGTATAGAGCGCCAGCAGCACCAGGAAGGAAAACACCAGCAGGCCGCCGGCCAGCCAGTGCGCCTGGCTGTATTCGAGCGCCTCCACATGGTCGTAAATCTGCACCGACATCACGCGCGTCTTGCCGGGGATGTTGCCGCCCATCATGAGCACGATGCCGAACTCGCCGACCGTGTGCGCGAAGCCCATGACGGCGGCCGTCAGGTAGGCGGGCCGGGCCATCGGAAGCACCACGCTGAAGAAGGTGTCCAGCGGCGAGGCCCGCAAGGTGGCGGCGGCCTCCAGCGGGCGGTCGCCCAGGGCTTCAAAAGCGTTTTGCAGCGGCTGCACCACAAAAGGCATGGAATACAGCACCGACCCGATCACCAAGCCGGCAAAGCTGAAAGGCAGCAGGCCCCAGCCCAGCGACTGCGTGACTTGGCCGATAGGGCCGTTCGGGCCCATGAGCACCAGCAGGTAAAAGCCCAGCACCACCGGCGGCAAGACCAGCGGCAAGGCCACCAGCGCTCCCACCGGCCCCTTGAGCCAGGAGCGCGTGCGCGCCAGCCACCAGGCCAGCGGCGTTCCGGCCAACAGCAACACCAAGGTGGTGGTGGCCGCCAGTCGCAAGGTCAGCGCAAGGGCCTGCAGGCCTGCCGAGTCCAGCATGGTCGGCCGCGCTTCAGGGCTCGTAGCCGAAGGCGCGGATCACCGCCTTGGCCTTGTCGGTCTTGAGATAGGCCATCAGTTGCACCGCGGCCTTGCTGTCCTTGGCCTTTGCCAGTAGCACCGCGTCCTGGCGGATGGGGCTATGCAGGTTTTCGGGAACTATCCAGGCCGAGCCGGACTTGATCTTGCCGCCTTCATAGACCTGCGACAATGCGATAAAACCCAGTTCGGCATTGCCGGTGGAGACAAAGCTGAAAGCCTGGCCAATGCTTTCGCCCTGCACCAGTTTGGGCTCCAGCGCGGCTTGCAGGCCCAGCTTGTTCATGGTCTCGACGGCGGCGGCGCCATAGGGCGCGAGCTTGGGCGCGGCGATGGCGATCTTTTTAAAGTCGCCCTTTTTCAGGACCTCGCCCTGCGCGTCGACCAGGCCGGGCTGTGCGGACCAGAGCACCAGCTTGCCGGTGGCGTAGGTGAAGCGGCTGCCGTTCACGGCCACGCCGTCTTTTTCGAGCCTGGCGGGGGTTTCATCGTCGGCCGCGAGGAACACTTCGAAGGGCGCGCCGTTGCTGATCTGCGCGTAGAACTTGCCTGTGGCGCCGAAGGTCAACACCGTCTTGTGGCCGGTGTCTTTTTCAAAGTCGGCGGCAATCAGCTTCATGGGCGCCGTGAAATTGGCCGCGACCGCGACCTGGACGTCGTCGGCCAGCGTGGCTGTCGAGACCAGTGCAAGACACAACGCAGGCAACCAGCGCAACAAGGTTTTGGGCATCAGAAGGCTCCGGAACTGAAAGAGGGAAAGTGATGGGCGAAGCGGCCTTGGCCGCCAGGCCCTCCACCCAAGCGCTATTCTATTTTAGAATAGCGCTGCCTGCCCTTGGGCCTTCCATGAAAAAAAACGCAGCCCCATCCACCGCCCCCTCCTTCGCCAGCGCCCTGGGCCACGAGCCGGCCGACAAGCGCATCGACATCCTGCGCCTGGTCGGCGAAAGCGGCTCGATCTCACAGGCCGCGCGCCAGGCGAAAGTCAGCTACAAGGCCGCATGGCAGGCCATAGATACCCTGACCAACCTGGCCGGCGTGGCGCTGGTGGAGCGCGCCGTGGGCGGCTCGGGCGGCGGCGGCGCCACCCTCACGCCGGCTGGCCAGAAGCTGCTGGCGGTGGCGGGACTCTTGAGCGACACCCGTAGCCAGGTACTGGCCGGCTTCAAGTCCAACGAATTGCTGCTGCCGCGCGCGCTGCCGGTGCTGTCGAACATGGGCGTGCGCACCAGCATGCGCAACCAGCTTCCTTGCCAAGTCGACAAACTGGAGGTGCGAGGCCAGGTGGCGCGCGTGCACCTGCAACTGGCCGGCGGTGCCGCGCTGGTCTCGCGCATCACCAAGGCCAGCGCCGAGCTGCTGGGCTTGCAAAAGGGACAGGCGGTGCTGGCACTGTGCAAGGCCACGGCGGTGACGGTGAGTGCACAAAGCGCCACACCGCCGGGCGTTCAAAATCTCAAGGGCCAGGCTGTACGCATCAGCCGAGGCGCCAGCGGCGATGAAGTGTCGCTGCAGCTCGACGGCGGCCTGCAGCTCGTGGGTTTTGCGGCGGCGGGCAGCGGCCTGAAGGCCAAGGTCCTGGTGCAGGCCCTGGTCGACGAGTCGGCTGTCGTGATCGCCCTGGCAGCCTAGGTTTTAAATCGGTGCCTCAAACAGGTACTGGGAAGGCCTGGCCGCCCCACCCTGCGGCGCGACCGGGTGCGCGACCACGCCCCAAACCTTTTCGATGCAGGCAGGCGTGAGTACCTCGGCGGTGGCGCCGCTGCCCACCACCTCGCCGCCCTGCAGCACCACACAGCGGTCGCTGTAGCGCAATGCGAGGTTCAAGTCGTGCAGCACGGCCACGACGCCCACGCCCTGAGCGGTCGCCCAGGCGCGCACCAGTTGCAACATGCGGTGCTGGTGCTGCAGATCGAGCGCGGCGGTGGGCTCATCCAGCAACAGCCAACGTGTGTCCTGGCCCTCCAAGGGCTCCCACACCTGTGCCAGCGCGCGCGCCAGGTGAACGCGTGCTTTTTCACCGCCCGAGAGCGTGTTGAGCACGCGATGCTGCAAATGCTCGACCGCGGTGGCCTGCATGGCCAGCAACACGACGTCGGCTTCGTTCCGACTCGGATGCCTGCGGTGCGGATAGCGGCCCAGTTCCACCACCTCCCGCACGGTGAACTCGAAAGCGACCTGGGTTTCCTGCGCTACACAGGCGCGCATGCGGGCCAGCTCGGCGGGGGCATGGGCGGACAGCGCCTTGCCGGCCAGTCGGACATGGCCGCCCGAAGGCTGGCGCTGACCGGTCAGCAGCGACATCAAGGTCGACTTGCCCGCGCCGTTGGGGCCCAGCACGGCCGTAACATGCCCCGCGATGAATTGCGCCGAGGCTGCCTGCAGCAGCGAGCGACCCGTCACCTCGACCCCCACGCCCGCCACTTCGAGCAGGCCGGCGAGCGGAAAAAAATCGGTCTGGTTGCGCGCGTTCAAGGGCACCTCATAGCCTGYTGCGGAAGTGCCGCAGCAGCAGTAAAAAGAAAGGCACGCCGACAAAAGCCGTCAGCACACCCAGCGGCAACTCGGCCGGCTTGACCATGGTGCGCGCCACGCTGTCCGCCGCCAGCACCAGGGCCGCGCCCAGCAGGGCCGAGCCCGGCAGCACGATGCGGTGGTCAGGCCCGGCCACCAGGCGCACGCAGTGCGGCGCCACCAGGCCGATGAAACCGATGATGCCGGTGGTGGCTGTGACGGCGCCTACCGCCAGCGCCGTCAGCAGTACCGCAAGGCGCTTGACGCGCTCCACCGGAACACCCAGCAGCGCGGCCTGCGCCTCACCCAGCGCGATGGCGTTCAACGGCCTGGCCAGCGCGATGCCCGAGCCTACGGCCGCCGTCACCATAGCGAACACCAGGGCCACCGCGCTCCAGCGCGCGCCGCCCAGGCTGCCCAGCAGCCAGAACTGGATGTTGCGCAGTTGCTCGTCGGTGGCCAGGAAAGTCAGGTAGCCCAGGCCGGCGCCGGCCAGGGCGTTGATGGCGACACCTGCGAGCAGCATCAGGCCGACCCGCGTCGCACCGTCCTGTTGGGACAGGGCGTACACCAGCATGGTGACCAACAGGCTGCCGGTGAAAGCCGCAGCCACCAGCGTCCAGCTGCCCAGCGTGCGCGGCATTTCAGGGAACCACAGGCTGCCCAGCACGATGGTCATGCCGGCGGCCAATGCTGCGCCGCTGCTGACGCCGATGAGGCCGGGGTCGGCCAGCGGATTGCGAAACAGGCCCTGCATCAGCGCGCCGGACAGGCCCAGCGCCGCACCCGCCGCCACGCCAAGCAGCAGCCGCGGCAGGCGGATGTTCATGAAAACCAGGTGCTCGGGCGTGGGCTGGGTGCTACCGCCCAGCATGTCGAGCAGCACGTTCCAAAGTTGCAGCGGGCTGATGGCATACGCGCCGCGCGCGCTGCCAATCACAAAGCTCAGGGCCAGCAGCAGCACGCCCCCGGCCAGCACCAGCGACGCGGGCAAGCGCCTGTGGTCGCCGTGCTGGAGGGCCTTCATGCGACGGCCTTCAACCCAGCCTGGTGCAGCTCGGCCACGGCCTGCGGCAGGCGTGGCCCGAAGCCAATCAGGTAGAGCGCGTCAAGCGCGACCAGCGCACGGCGTTTGTAGGCGGGCGTCAGCTCCAAGCCGGGTCGTTGCCAGAATTTCTCCAGGCCGCCGACAGCTTCGACACCTTGCGTGGTGGTGACGATCACGTCGGGAGCTGCGGTGACCACCGCTTCGGGTGTCATGGCGCGGTATCCGGCGAAATTGGCGGAGCCGCCAGTGCTGATGAGGGCATTGTCCAGGTCCGCGTAATTCAGCATGGCGTGCGCGGCGGTTTTCTCGCCCGCCACCTGCGGCGAACCCGAATGCGAAAGAATAAAGATGGCGCGCGGTTTGCGACCGCCTTTGCGGGCGACAGCCGCCAGCACCTCGGCCCATTGGGCATCGAGTTTGGCCTGCAGCGCGGCGGCCTGCGCCACACGGGCCGTGGCCCGCCCCACCGCGGCGACCTTGCGCTGCACTTCGGTCCATGTGTGGTCGGCCTCTACCAGCTCCAGCTTGACGCCGGCACTTCTGATCTGGTCCATCACCACGAGAGGCCCGGCTTCAGTCGTGCCGATCACCGCGTCGGGCTTAAGCGAGAGCAGGCCTTCGGCCGACAGCTGGCGCATATAGCCGACCTTGGGCGTCTGCAAGGCCGCAGCGGGATAAAGGCTGGTGGTGTCGGTGCCGACCAGTTGCTTTTCAGCGCCCAGCGCGTAGACGATTTCCGTGGTCGCGCCGCTCACCGAGACGATGCGCGGCATCCTCACCGGCGCCTGGCCCTGGGCCCGCGCAGCCGTTGCACCCAGGCCGCCAACGCCAGGGACAACGGAAACCACCGGCAGTGAAAAATACCGCAGGGCATCGCGCCGTCGGAGCAGGGAAAGGCCGGCTTTCATGAAAGCCGGGGCAGGCGCGCCACGATGTCGCGCCAAGCCTGCAGTTCGGGAACGCCCGGTTTGCGCGCGCCGAAAAACATCGCCATCAACTCACCCGCGCCGTCGAAGACTTCCACCGAGGTGACCAGGCCTTCGGTCGTGGGCTTCTCAACAATCCAGGCGCTCTTGACCATATCTTCGCGCAGGTGCAGGTTGAAGCCGGCATCGAGCACGTTGATCCACTGCGCGGTCGGGGTGACCATGGGTTCGATGCGCTTGACCGGCCCGGTGTGGATCTGGATGCAGCCCGGGCTGCCGACAAACACCATGATGGGCGTGCCGTCCACAGAGGCTTCGTCGAGCAGCTTGCGCACGATGCCCAGGTCGGCTTTCTGGGTGAAACGGCCTTCAACCAGGCGAAAGGCCTGCTGGCGCTCCGCGCCGGCCTTGCCGATCAGGCCGAAAAACTCGTGCGTGTCCTTCATCTGGCTCCAGCCCTGGGCCAGCGCGGCGGCGTCGATTTCCGCATCAGGCTTGGGAGCCTCCTTGGGCACGGCGGGCGTGAAGCTATACGCCTTGCCGGCGTCGCTGAACTGGTTGGCGACGTCCCTGAAGGCTTCGCGGTCGGTCTCGGGCCGCGCGAACACCTTGTGCACGGCCACGCCGTGCGCATCAAAAAACTGCAGGCTTTCCGAGGCCGGGTTCTTGGGGTCGTTGGCGGGCTCGAAGACGTAAAAGCCCGCATGCCAGCGGCTGAAGAAAATGCGCAGGTCGATCTCTTCACCCAGCGCCAGGCCCATCATGCCTTGCGCGCTGATGTTGCGGTAGACACCGGTTTTTTCATGCACGGTGGCTTCATTGCGCGTGAGCGCCATGACCGGGCCGCACAACTCCAGCGCCTGCAGGATCTCGACCCACGGGCCTTTGAGCGGCGTGGCCTTGAGGGCATGCTCATGCGTGCCGGCGTGGGCCGCGACGGCCTGGCCTTCGGTGATGCCTAAGCTTTCGGCGGCGTCCTTGGCGCGCTTGCCGCTGCTGCGCGCGGCGGCGAAGCGCTCGCGCAGGGCGGCGGGGTTCAGGGGAGCAGTGCCGGCATCGGCCTGGCTTGCGGCGTCGGGCCGCGTCTGGGTTTGAAGGACTGCGCTCATTGAAGGGTCTCCGGGGTTGTGTGCCAAAGCACGCGATGGGTATCAGAAGGGTCCGCAGGTGAAAGCCCCTGCTGTGGCTGGTCGGGGCCCTGCTGCAACAGGCGCACCCACAGGGGATGCAGGTTGGCGGCAATGGCCCTGAAATTCGGCGGCGCGCCGACATGGCGCGACAGCATGAGGAGGTTGTCGGTAATCCTTTGGGCCAGCAAGGCGCGCTGCCCTTCGCAGCAGGCCTGGGCATGGCCGGTCATCAGCGCCAGCGTCCCGGCCAGCAGGGCTTGCGCCGGGGGCAAGCCCTGCACGTCGGCTGCAGCGGTGTCGCCGTCGTTGGCACCATGGTCGGGAGACTGGCTCATGCGCTTTCCTTCTGGCTTGTAAAAGGTGCAGGTCGGTATCAGAAATCAGCGACCAGCGAGACGTTGAAGTACCGGCCCGGCTGGCTGTAGGCGTCGCGGAAGGAGGAGTTCGCCGCCACGCCGCGGACATCCGACCAGTTCCAGTACTTCTTGTTGGTCAGATTGATCAGGCCAGCGTTCAGGCGCAGGGTTTTGCTGAAACGCCACTGGCCGGTCAGGTCCAGCGTGGTCGCGGACGGCACGGCGAACTGCGTGGTCGCCACAGGCACGGCGGGCGGCGAGGCGGCAATGGTCTGCGCGCTGATGTCGTCAAACTTCTTGGCCGAATGGTGGCTCGCGTCCAGGCGCACATCCCATGTCGCGGTTTCGTACTTCAGGCCGACGCTGAGCTTGGCCGGGTCTATGGTGTCCAACGGCTTGCCGGTGTTCTTGACGGTGCCCTTGGTATAGCCATAGGAGAACGGCGTGCTGAGCTTGCCGTCGCCGAACTTGCCCCAACTCATGTCGCCCTTGATCTCAAAACCGCTGATGGTCGCGTTGTCGATATTGATCGACTGGATCACGGCGGGGTTGGCAGGGTTGCCAAAAGCACCGCTCACGATGGCACCGTCCTGGATCAGGTCCTTGAAGCGGCCATAAAAAATGGCCGTGTCGAAGCTCAGCTGGTCCAGCCGCCCGCGAACGCCAAATTCGACGTTGCGGCTTTTTTCAGGCTTGAGGTTGGGGTTGGGCACGGTGCGGTAGCCGCCGGCCAGGTTCTGGAAGAAGCCGTTGACCTGACCCGCATTGGGCGCGCGGAAACCGCTGGCGTAGTTGCCGAAGAAGCTCCACTGCGGCGTAGCGCGGTAAATGACGCCGACCTTGGGCGACACGGCCGAGCCCGACATGGACACCGCGGGCACCGGGAAGCCGGCCTGCGCCGCGTCGATCTTGAAGCTGTCGGCGCGCACGCCCGGCGTCACGCTCCAGTCGCCAAGGATGAATTCGTCCTGCACGTAGACGGCGGTGGCGGTTTCCGTGGTGTCGGGAAAGCGTTTGAGCGGGAATGTCTCACCGGCGGGCGGCACCAGGCCGGTCTGCAGGTTTTCGATTTTGGCACTGGTGTGGTCCAGGCCGTAAGTGATCTTCTGCGCCGAGCTGGCGCCCATGCGCAGGGTCTTGTCGGCCTGGATGCTGGCCTGCAGCGTGCGTTCGCTGTAGGTGGTGTCGCGCACGCGCTCCTGCGGCAGCGCCGTGCGGCGCTCATAGGTATAGTCGCTGGACTTCGCATCCTGGTAGCTGAGCACCGTCTGGATGTTGTCGGCCAGCGAAGTGTCGACCTTGTACCTGGCATCCCAGGTCAGCCGGTCGCGATCCATCTTTCCAGTCGAGTACGAATCCAGCACCGTGGCCGAACGCGCGGTCAGCAGGTTGTAGTCACTCTTCTTGTCGACGTGCTCGAAAGTGATGACGTGTTTTTGCGAAGCGGTCGGCGTCAGCACGACTTTGGCCAACAAGGAGTTGGTCTTGTCGCTTTGCGGGTTCGGCGCGGTCCGGGTAAAACCGGTGCCGCTGTTTTCGCCCTTGTTCTCCAGTTCCTTGCCGCTGCTGGTGGCCATGTTCAGCTGCCAGGCCAGCATGTCGTTGACACGGCCGGCGATCGTGCCGCTGGCGGCGGTCTCATGGTTGTCGCCGCTGTAGCTGATGGACGCGCGGCCGCCCAGCGACTTGCCGGCCCGCAGGTAGTCGTCGGGCTCGTAGGTGATGAAGTTGACCAGGCCGGCAATGCCGTCGGAGCCGTACAGGGCGGAGGCCGGGCCCTTGACGATTTCAATGCGTTTGATGAGGTCGATGGACACGCTGTCGCGCCCGAAGGAATTGGGGCTGAAGGCATAGCTGCGCGGAATGCGGATGCCGTCCACCATCATCAACACGCGGTTGCCGTCGAGGCCCCGAATATTGAAGCCGGCATTGCCTTCACGGCCGGTGTCGCCCTGCGCCAGGCCGAATCGCGCGGGCGCGCGGCGCACGGAAACGTTGGGAATATTTTTCGCCGCATCGCGGATGTCGCGGATCTGCCCCTGCTCGATGTCGGCGGCGTTGATCACGTCGATGGTTTGCGAAATATCGTCGACCGATTGCTCGTTGCGCGAGCCGCTGACGACGACTTCTTTGAGCGCGGCGACTTGCACCGCAGCGGGTGCCGCGGTTTGCGCCTGTGCGGCAAAACCGGCGCCACAGGCCAGCGCCGTCAATAGAGAGATTTCGCGCAGCGCGAAGCGGGAGGAAGGATGGATGGAAGTCATGCAAGCCCAAAGTAGAAGGTTTGGAGGGCTTGCTGCGGCGACAACGGTAAGCCTGTCGGCTCCCGGTCACTTGTGGCTGGCTCTGGAGAGACCGCAGTATATGCGAATTGTTCTCATTCGCAACATTTGGATGCAAAATTAATTGAGGAAACACTTGCCCTGCTGCGTCTCCCGCTCGCCAATGAGTCACGATCAGGTCATACGAGGCGCGGAGGATGGCGGCCGAGCGGGCACCGGATAAGGCCGCCATACCTATTCAATCAATAGTCAATATCAATCGATGATTGCAAATTAAAAGCGATATACTATCGATTCGCCGGCAAGTTTTCAGCCTTTTTTCACAACCTATAGGAAGCCATACAAATGTCTCTGATCAACACCCAAGTCCAGCCTTTCAAAACCCAAGCCTTCCTCAACGGCAAGTTCATCGACGTGTCGGACGAATCGCTGAAAGGCAAATGGTCGGTCCTGATCTTCATGCCGGCCGCATTCACCTTCAACTGCCCCACGGAAGTCGAAGACGCTGCCGACAACTACGCCGAATTCCAGAAGGCCGGCGCAGAGGTCTACATCGTGACGACCGACACGCATTTCTCGCACAAGGTGTGGCACGAAACCTCCCCCGCCGTCGGCAAAGCCAAGTTCCCGCTGGTGGGCGACCCCACCCACACGCTGACCAAGGCCTTCGACGTGTTCATCCCCGAAGAAGGCCTGGCACTGCGCGGCACCTTCGTGATCAACCCCGAAGGCGTCATCAAGACCGCTGAAGTGCACTCCAACGAAATTGCACGCGACGTCAAGGAAACCCTGCGCAAGCTGAAGGCCGCCCAATACACGGCAGCCCACCCCGGCCAGGTTTGCCCCGCGAAGTGGAACGAAGGCGCCAAGACCATCGCCCCGTCCATTGACCTGGTCGGCAAGATCTAAGCGTTCAAGCGCCCTGCCTTCCCGAAGAAGGCCCGGGCCCGGCACACCCCAGGTGTGCCGTCCCGGGCTTTTTTGTTCCTTATTGAAATTGAAAGTGAGTTCCTTATGCTCGACGACGCCACCAAAGCCCAACTGAAAAGTTACCTCGAACGCGCCACGCAACCGATAGAAATCGTTGCCTCGCTCGACGACAGCGAGGCCTCCGGCGAAGTGTTGTCGCTGCTCAAGGACGTTGCAGAGGCGTCGCCGCTGGTCAAGCTGACCGAGAGCCGCGACGACAACCACCGCAAGCCCTCGTTCTCGATCAACCGCCCCAGCGAGAACCACGGCCCGCGTTTTGCCGGCCTGCCGATGGGCCATGAATTCACCTCGCTGATCCTGGCGCTGCTGCAAGTCGGTGGCTACCCACCCAAGGTCGAGCAAGCCGTGCTGGACCAGATCCGCGCACTCGACGGGGATTTTGACTTCGAGGTGTATGTCTCGCTGACCTGCCACAACTGCCCCGACGTGGTCCAGGCGCTGAACCTGATGGCGGTGCAGAACCCGCGCATCAAGACCACCATGATCGAGGGCGGTACCTTCCAGGACGAAGTGAAGGAGCGCGAGATCATGGGCGTGCCCACGGTCTTCCTCAACGGCACCATGTTCGGAAACGGCCGGATGAGCCTGGAAGAAATCCTCGCAAAAATCGACACCAGCGGTGTGGAGCGTGAAGCCAAAAAGATAGACGGCAAGGAAGCTTTCGACGTATTGATCGTCGGCGGCGGCCCGGCCGGCGCCGCCGCAGCGGTGTATGCCGCGCGCAAGGGCATTCGCACCGGTGTGGCCTCGGAGCGCTTCGGCGGCCAGGTGCTGGACACCATGGGCATCGAAAACTTCATCTCCATCAAGGAAACCGAAGGGCCCAAATTCGCCCACGCGCTGGAAGAACACGTGCGCAACTACGACGTCGACATCATGAACCTGCAGCGCGCCAAGGCCTTGGTCCCCAATAGCGGGCCGGACAAAAACCTGATCGAAGTCCAGCTTGAAAACGGCGCTTCGCTCAAGAGCAAGTCCATCGTGATCTCAACCGGCGCGCGCTGGCGCAACATCAACGTGCCCGGCGAGCACGAGTTCAAGAACAAGGGCGTGGCCTACTGCCCGCACTGCGACGGCCCGCTGTTCAAGGGCAAACGCGTGGCGGTCATAGGCGGTGGCAACTCGGGTGTCGAGGCGGCCATCGACCTGGCCGGTATCGTCGGCCATGTGACGCTGATCGAGTACGACACCGCGCTGCGCGCCGATGCCGTGCTGCAACGCAAACTGAACAGCCTGGCGAACGTCACGGTGATCACCAATGCGCAGACCACCGAGATCACCGGCGACCAGAAGGTCAATGGCCTGGTCTACAAGGACCGCGCCAGCGGCGAGCTGAAAACCGTGGCGCTCGAAGGCGTGTTCATCCAGATCGGCCTGGTGCCCAACACCGATTGGCTCAAGGGAACGGTGGAGCTGTCCAAACACGGCGAGATCATCGTCGACGCCAAGGGCCAGACCTCGGTACCTGGCGTGTTCGCGGCCGGCGACGTGACGACCGTGCCTTTCAAGCAGATCATCATCGCGGCCGGTGAAGGCGCGAAGGCGGCCCTCAGCGCCTTTGATTACCTGATCCGCAGTCCCATCGCCACGCAATGAAACCTTGATGCGATGAAGCGCTGAACACAAAAAAGCCGCCCCAACCGGGCGGCTTTTTTGCGCGCATAAGAGAAGGAAGTCCGGCAAAAACCGCACGGGCTCCACCGTCTTTCAGATGAGAATTACTCTCATCAGTGATATAGTTCGCTGCCCTATCTTTCGCTAGCCAGACATCCCAGCAGCCACAC